>NZ_VPDK01000009.1:0-98748 GCF_013417725.1 Acinetobacter sp. YH12233 | reverse complement strand
AATAATTCAAGTGAATTTGTTTGAAAGAAGAACTTTAAAAGCTTTATTTTCACCCGATAAAATACCCATAAAACAAGAGGAAGCTCATTTGAGCTTCCTCTTGTGAAAAATTGTGGGACAGCAATGACGCTGACCCTCTATTTTGAGAGTTTAACAGAGCCATTTCTCTCTGAAAGCCTTGATTTTCTTGGGCTGATTACTTTTTTTAACATTGTTATTTGTTTCTAACTATTTCAACCTAAATATTCATCAATCTTATATTTCAAGGGGTTAAAAATAAAATACATACGTATATAAATTGCAAATTTATGTACTCACAAGTGCTTACTGGGCGTGGCCCAAAATGACATGGAATTGGCTCATCAGCATGAAAAAATGCTTCTGCTTCAAAATAATAATTTTTGCACGTGATTGAAGATTAGGTCTGCATGATCGAGGTATTCAACTTCAATATTTATCGTGCATCAATACTCCCGAGCAATGATTGCTTTTTATAACAATAAAATGAACAAAGGAACGGTTATGCGTACTTTTATCAAAACAACACAGATGCTGGCGCTTTCCTTGGCAGCAGGCCTCGGTTTTGGCTTTTCAACACAAACCCAGGCGGTAGCAAGTGCAGTTCAGGTCACTGAAAAAGCCAAATCAGACTATGCCAAAACCAAATATCCTATTCTGATGGTGCATGGCTGGCTAGGCTGGCAACGCATAGGTACTGATACCATTGGCTTAGATTACTGGTATCAGATTCTGCCGGATATGGCTCGTAATGGCTCTACCGTGTTTGCCGCCCAATTGTCGCCTGCCAATACCACGACCCACCGTGGTGAACAGCTCATTCATCAGGTCGATGAAGTGCTGGCAATTACAGGGAAGGAAAAAATCAATCTCATCGGTCACTCCCATGGTGGCCCGACTGTACTCTATGTGGCAGCGACTCGACCGCAGCAGATTGCATCCATTACGGGGGTTGCAGGCACCTATCATGGCTCTAAAGTGGCCGATGATATTCAGAACAATACTCTTACCCGCACTGCTTTTAATGTTCTCGGTGATTATATTATTGGGCCACTGATCGCACTGGGACAGTTCAAACCTGAACTGGAAATTGATTTCGATGCATCCATGAAATCCCTGACCCAAACTGGCTCCAGCTCTTTTAATGCCAACGTGGCCAAACAGATGGTGCAGGATGGTGTCTTAGCCTCCACAGAAAACTGTAACAAGAACCTGAAATCAAAAGACCGTAACGGTATCTATTATTATTCTTGGACCGGTGTGGCTCAAGCGACCAATGCACTGGATATCGATACCATCCTGATGCAGCTTGGCCCTTTATCTTACGGCAATAAAGACAACGATGGCATGGTTGCCCGTTGTAGTGCATTCATTGGTAAGGTGATTAATGACCAGTACAAGCTGAACCATACCGATCTGGCCAATATGATGTTTGGTCTTAAAGGCCTGTTTGCTCCAGATCCGGTGGCGATGTACCGTCAACATGCCAATCGTTTAAAACTTCAGAATCTATAATTTTCATCGCCCTTATATCTACGGATATAAGGGCTTTTTCGTTATTTTCACTTAAAAAAATAGGGAGATAAAACACTCAAAACGCTTAATGGGTCAGCTTTTCAGCTGGCTATTCCCCACATTATGGCGAGGATCGCCTTAACACAACAACAAGAATGAGGAAATAATGATGAAATATGGAGTATTAACGACAGGTCTGCTCATGGCAGCGGCCTGCTTTACGGCTCATGCCTCTACCCAGGCCAGTCAGGTGACGGCGAAAGCCAGTTCACAATATGCCAAAACCAAATATCCAATTGTATTTTCACACGGCATGGCGGGTTTCATTCGGGTTGGCACTGACCAGTTTGGACTGGACTATTGGTATCAGATTTTACCTGATCTGGCCCGTAATGGTGCGAATGTTTGGGCAACGCGAGTCTCCCCTTTTAACTCATCTGAAATTCGCGGTGAACAACTTTTGGAGCAGGTCAAGGAAATTGCCGCAATTACCGGAGCAGATAAAGTTAATCTGATCGGACACTCACATGGTGGCCCAACAATTCGTTATGTAGCAGGTTCAGAACCTAAACTGGTGGCTTCATTAACCACAGTAGGTGCACCGCACAAAGGTTCACCGGTTGCAGACCTGATTCTAAAAGCTGAAGGGACTGCTATTGAAGCGCCACTGGTCGGCACAATAAATCTGGTTTCTAAAGCCATTACCTGGGCTCAAGGCCTGGACCCAAACTCTTATCCGCATGATTCACTTGCGGGTGGCAGCAGTTTAACGGCATTGGGCTCTGCGAACTTTAATCAGAGATATCCCATTGGTATGCCGACTACCACCTGTGGTGAAGGTACATATCAACAAAAAGGTATCTACAACTATTCATTCACAGGTGTAGGCCAAGTTACCAACCCGCTCGATCCTGATTCAGCACTCAAAGTTACAGCCCTGCTCATTGATGGCGGCAAGGAAAATGATGGTCTGGTCTCCCGCTGTAGTGCCAAATTCGGTAAAACCATTCGGGATAACTACAACTGGAACCACCTGGACGAAGTGAACCAGTTACTCGGGTTAAAAAATGTCTTTGCTCCAGACCCAGTCGATGTTTATCGCCAGCATGCCAACCGCTTAAAACTGCAAGGTTTATAAAATATAAACATAAAAAATGCGCCCAAAGGCGCATTTTTTTGCAGATAAGCAAGGCTAAAATTAACCTTGTTTACGAGCTGGCAATTTTTCACGAATACGTGCAGCTTTACCAGATAATTCGCGTAGGTAGTAAAGTTTAGCACGACGAACGTCACCACGACGTTTCACTTCGATTTTAGCAACGATTGGAGAGTGAGTTTGGAATACACGCTCAACACCAACACCGCTAGAAATTTTACGTACTGTGAACGCAGAGTTCAGACCACGGTTTTTCTTAGCAATGACAACGCCTTCGAACGCTTGTAGACGTTCACGGTCGCCTTCTTTTACTTTTACTTGGACAACTACTGTGTCACCTGGCGCAAAAGCTGGGATGTCTTGTTTAAGCTGAGCATTTTCAACAGCTTGTACTAAAGGATGCTTACCGCTCATGGGGTATCTCCAATATGTGCGAGTCAGAAGAGGTCTGATCATCGCTGGGTATAGAGGCTGAATCGCATAGACCCGATTGACTTTCCCTTTATGCTTGACCGCTTCAATGCATAAAGAGCCTATTTAAGTACTTAATTTACATTAAGCAGTTTAGTTTGCTCGAAGCATAGCTTCTCGCCTTGCGCTCGGGTAAAGCAATGCTTTACTCACCCTCGCTCATCTTTTAGCCATTTCTTTTGCTGCTTGGTCAGTTCAACTTTTTCTACCAATTCAGGCCGGCGTTCCAAAGTGCGCTGATATCGCTGCAAAAACCGCCATTTATCAATATTGGCATGATGTCCCGATTTCAAGATGTCCGGTACATCCATACCTTCAAAATGGTCTGGCTTGGTATATTGTGGGCAATCTAACAGACCATCCACAAATGAGTCTTGTACGTGTGATTGTTCATCTGACATTGCACCCGGAAGTCTCCGGATAATACTGTCCAATAAAACCATCGCAGGGAGCTCACCACCCGATAACACGTAATCTCCAATCGACCATTCCTGATCAACATATTTCTGGATCAAACGTTCATCGACACCTTCATAACGTCCGCACAATACAATCAGTCCGTCATATTTAACGAAGTCCTGTACCGCAGGTTCATTTAAGGTTTTTCCTTGCGGTGACATATACACCACAGGAACGTTAACTGCACCCGCTTGCGCTGCAAGCTCTTTGGCACGATGAATTGCTTTCGCTAATGGCTCAGCCATCATCACCATACCGGGACCACCCCCAAATGGACGTTCATCCACCCGTTTGTAATTCCCTTCAGCAAATTCGCGTGGATTAATACAATGAATTTGCATCAAATCACGTTTTGCTGCGCGCCCGCTAATACCGTAGGCTGTAATCGCTTCAAACATTTCAGGAAAAAGCGTAATGACTGCAAAGAACACCGCAGACTCCTCATTTTCCTGCTGCGTTAATCCTGTTAAGGATTAATAATCTACGCCCCAATTTACGTAGATACGACCAGCTTCAAGATCAACACGCTGTACCACATCTTTATGCCATGGAATCATTCGCTCTTCGCCATCGACGCTGTCAGCAGTAGCGCGAACCACCATCACGTCATTGGCACCTGTCTCAAACATTTCATGGATTTGACCGAGATTCACTTCCTGTTCTTCTTCATCCAGACCTAACACAGTTAGACCTTTCAAATCAGACCAATAATACTCGTCCACACCTGGTTGAGGCAGTTGCGATTTAGATATCCAGACATTAGCACCCACCAGACCGTCTGCTGCGGTACGATCACTCACACCTTTTAGCGAAACAACCAAGCCCTTGCCATGTGGTTTCCAACGTTTTACATCGACAATTTGCCAACCTGCTTTGGTCTCAATGTACCAAGGAAGGTAGTCAAATATGTTGCTCATAGGTTCTGTATTGGAATAGACCCAGAGCCACCCATTTAATCCATATGCTGAACGTAACTGTCCAATCTGAATACGATCTTCGGGAACATTCTGTGTTGGTGTCATGGGCTACCTGCTACCTTAAAATTAAGCAGCAGCTGCAGCTTTCTTCGCTTGAGCAGCTAAAGAAGCAACACGTTCAGAAGGTTGAGCACCTTGAGAAACCCAGTGAGCAAAACGGTCAGCATCTAAACGAAGTTTTTCTGCTTTACCTTGAGCTGTAGGGTTGAAGAAACCGATACGTTCGATGAAACGACCGTCACGTGCATTACGGCTATCAGTCACAATGATTTGATAGAACGGACGTTTTTTAGCACCACCGCGTGCAAGACGAATAACAACCATGATAGAACCTTATAGTTTTTACGGATTATTCATGTACCGACCACCGGAACACTTCAAACCCCTTTCATAGAGGGCAATATTTTACGCGAAGTTTGCCCTGAATGAAAGATCAAAAGTTGGTTATCCACAATTTTGAATTTGGTTAGCGTCCGTCCCAGTTTGATGTGGCAGTTAAATTACTTCTATCACAGGTATTCGCTTTTCTCCAATAACGATAACCTTCTTGATTTATACACAAGTCACCATCATTCTTTTGACTTTTACCTGCACTAGGTGAAGCTTTTAATAAATACCCTTGCCCATCAGAATCGACTGATAATTCGACATCATATAATCCTGTTGATGGATAAGTTGAATCAACCTTCAAATTAGATAAACTTGCATTTTTATAGGTATGATTTATAACTTTATAATTTTGCAACTTATGCATAATCATTAACAATTGAGTTTGCATATCTATACGATTTGTACGTTTAACATACTCAATATAAGAAGGATATGCAATTGCAGCCAAGATCCCAATGATTGCCACAGCAATCATTAATTCAATCAGTGTAAATCCTTTTGTTTTATTCATCACCAAGCCTCACTTTGACTATCAATTGCCTTACAGTCGGTCTGAGTCTTCTTATCATAATCTTTGAAAGCATTATTAGTCTTAGATTTACATCTTAAGCCATTACTTGAGAGTAATAAATCATAATTATTTGGTTGTTTCTTTTGCGAAGGTGATGAGTCAGCCCTTTCAACCTTCATCACCCAATTCAATCCAACAATACTCGTATCTTGTAATGGCTTATTAGAGTCTATATCACTCAGTGTTATTATATACTTCTCTTGACCAACTGTGCTCCCAACAGGAATAAGTAACCTACCTGTATCTGAATCATAGTTGTTTGGGTATAAATATTCAGCAGAAAAGTTTTTATAACTAAAGTTCTTGGACTTAAATTTCTCAAGTTCAGAAGCAATCAGCAAGGCTTCTTTTTGAGCAAGAGCTAAATCTTTTCGCTCAATATAAACTCTATACGATGGATAGGCGATTGCTGCAATAATTGCAATAACCGCCACAACAATCATGAGTTCAATTAGAGTAAACCCTTGCTTCGAGATAGATAATTTCATCTTATCTTACCTCATACCAGCGCAATTGTTTCAAATTAACATTAGTTTTAAATAACTGACACTCGGGTGCATTTGGTGTTTTTGAACAGTCTGTTTCATCCGGTCTAGGTACAATAACCCCAACTTCATCATTGTTATTTAAATACCCTTTACCTAGTCCTGCCCCCAATATACCAGCACCTAATTTAACCTTGTTTGGTTCGGTAATTCCTGACTCATAAAAATTACACTTTCCTGATGGCAAGCAGAATTGGTACAAATATGTATCACCTTTTACGCCACCACCACAAGCTGAACCACTAACACCAATACCATCACGATCATACACATTGGTAAATAAATAACTATCCATTGCATATAATTCATTCATACCTTTGTATCGCCCATTATTTCCACCAAAGGCATATTTCCAACCTAAGTTATAGGCATTACCTGCATCATTTTTTTGTTTAACACCAACAGATAAATCTAAATTGATAAGTTGACCATTCACAGGAGTTCTAAAATTGGTAATATTTTTAAGTAAATCAGAACGACCAATATCATTGTCGAAAATAACAAATACACCATCTTCTGCTGTATTTTTTGTATTTGCATTTTTTCCTGTTGTTCCAGCTAATGGTGAGCTTCTATCACCAGAGACTGCTGCAATAACACCATATAAACCATCGACACCCTTTTCTACAGAGAAACTAGGCATTTCATAAAATCTTGGCTTAATTTTACCTGTTTCATTAAATCCATAGAGCTTTACAATTCTATGTACAGTATTATTTTTATTTAGAGCTTTATTATTAATATCTATACGGAATATTTGCCCACCTAAGTCACCAAAATATAGATTATCAAGCAAACCATCACTGTCACGATCAATCGCATTGACTTGACTAACGACACTATATTTCATATCACTATTTGTTGTATAGGCTTCACTCCCTTTAGTAGCGGTAGCATTTACCCCGCCCCACCATAGTAGATTTCCATCGTTGGCATTAAATATATAAACGCCTGCGCCTTTTCTTACACCTTCATCAGAATCACTATATTCAGGATTTTCATAACCTCGATGATAGCCTCCTCCAACTATCATTACTAAGGTTTTCTCACCCTGCCAATTAATATAACCAATTGTGGGTTTAGACCAACTTTCTCCCATATAGGCTAAAGCGTTGTTAGGGTCATCAGTTTTATCTTCCTTCACTGCGGCATCTGGGTCAATATGAAATTTAAGTGTCGGCTTATCTATATCCGACAAGTCTAACGCATAATAACTGCGTCCACCCATTCTTAGACCACCATACACCCACTGCAAACCAGAGTACTCTATTTCTTTATCATCCAATGTTCTCTTAATTTTTTTGACGGTGAATTTGCCATTTTCATCTGTCACATACTGTGTAAAAGCAGCCCACTGCCCATCTATTCCGTAAAAAATGTCATTGGTATTGCCTTTATTGCTTGCAGAATCATCTAAAAAAGCTTCTTTCTGTTTGTTCATCATTTCATGCGGAATGAAGGTAAACTTTTCTACACCATTATCATCTACAACATGTAATGCACCTTGCGTTGTGCCAAACAACAGATAGTCTTCACGATTGGAAGTAGTAATACTAGTTTGAGTAGGATCAATATCACCTGATTGTGTTAAAAGAATTGGCTTAGAGTGCATCACCGACCCTAGCTTTCTACGCTCTTCAGTTGGCAAACTTGCTAAGGTCACACTCGAACTAACATCAACTTTATAACCGAGCGCATTTAACCAATAGTTTTTTTGCTGATCATTTTTAAATTTTGCTTTTGTAGCATCAGCATCAAATAAAGTTTCTAAATTAACTTGCGTCAAAGTTTGACTAGAAATAGCTTGCTTATTTGAATCAATTTGTCGATTGGTAAAGACTGTTCTTTTTGATGTTGAATTAATACTTGTACCTAAAGGAATTTTAGCTTCAACCCCACCAGCCCATAGACCTTGTACAGATGAGTCTAATTTGCCATCAGATTTAATAAGAGGGATAATTTTTGCTGCATTAATTCCTGTACCTTTTCTTCCCAATTGTCCATTAAACACATCATATTTATTTAAATTACCTGTCCATATTTTTGTCGAGTCCTGAGGTTTAGGCAAAAAAGATGCATAGTAACCATAATCTTGTAGTTCAATTGGATTTAAAGCATCAACTGGAATTGTCGGTGATCCAGTAGCAATAGAATCGAACTTAGGAGTTGTATCTTCGACAAATTGAATAATACTATTAATAATATCTTCTTCTGATTGAGCGGAATAGAATCCTCCGTTGCCATATCCACCAACTGTTGCTGGAAGTTCTTTATGCTGTTTAGCACCCCAATTACATGTATTCCTTAAATCCCCCTCAGGCAACAAGGAACAATTATAGTAAGGCTTCGCACTCTCATCATCCTCATTTTCTTTAAGATTTTTTACATAAGTTGTTCCATTTGGGAAAAGGCTACCAAAGCCTACTACAGCTGTTTTTATATTTTCATCTTTGCGTAATTGTTTTGCAAATTTACCTATCAATGACCAACCAGCATTGCTTGTCCCGCCACTTAAGCCAGTTTCAGTCAATGAATTAAAAGACTGTTTCATTAATGCTTCTGTAGCATCAGAATTTGAGTTGTTCGCAAATCCATCTGTTAAGAAATAAATGCCTTGCCCATTACATTTACTATTCGTATCAATATCTTTTAAGGGAGATTTATAGCCTTCGTTTCCATCTCTTGATTCTGCATGTGAATAACTATAACCACTATTCGTCTTGTCATAAGTATTTTTACCCAACATATAAGCGGCTGATTCTGCATATGCGGCAGCTGAAGGAGTCCCACTCCAAGCGTTTAGCTTTACAATTTCTTGAAGAATCGCATCTCTATTAACATCGGAAAGTTGAACTGTTGGATAAAGTACTCTTCCACTATTTCCATCATGTGAATTCCATGAATTATTTTTCGGAGAAGAAAATTGCCCTACCCCTAAATAAACTGAGTCCTTAATTTTATCTCCAGTCAGAATATTTACTATTGCCTGTTTTAAACGAGATAATCGATCATAACAACGATATGGTGCAGAACTATTGTTATTTAATGATTTACATTCTTTTTTAATACGCTCCCGAAATGTATTACCTGATACATTAGTTCCATCGACAGTTCGTGAAGAAATATTATTGTATGTAACTTGGTTAATGTCACAATATATTAATTTGTAATTTCTTTGAGGAGTATCCTTAAATTTAAAACTCCTCTCCTCTTCTGCATAATCTGAAACCGTTCGTTCATCCCAATATCCACCAATACCAAACCAGCCAGGCACCCAAACTCTTTCTTTACGCCATTCACAAACATTGTAATCAGATACAAGACTACTACTAGTATTCATTGTTACGTTATTGGGTGCTGACCAATTATAACCCAAGCCGTACCCCATGCTCCCAGACGTATCCAGCATCAAAAATAAATTAAGTTTTCCAGGAGTCGAGTTGGAATAAATATCAATGTCACTTGCATAAACATTCGCAGAATGGGAAATTGCCAACGTCATAGACATGGAAACCATTGCCGAAAGTATTTTTTTATCAAAACTTTTCATTTTAAACCTCTTTCATTCATGTTCGTCTATGACGTTAACTTTGGCTGTCCACCAACCATATATTCAGCGTTCTGTAAGTTATAAGGAATGTTTAATAGATCAAAACATTCCCTTACTGTTTCAGTAGTCTCGGTTTTTTTAATACTTGTTTTTTTAAAGCACTCTTGAATAGCAAGATCAGATGCACTTGAAAAACTAGGTAAAATAGAAATAGCTGTCACTGCTATATGGTTGGAAATAACAGGTAAACCTGACTGACCAACACTCGTTCCAATTGGTAGAGTGGTTAATGGTGTTGTAGGTTTTGTATTTTTACGCAAATACAGTTGGGTTTGAACAGCGGCTCTACGTGTAGAATATTCTTTGGCATCACAAAACCCAGAAATACCATTTTTTTTATAATCGTTATTTGCACTAATAACACTCGCATTCGACATAGTGAAAAAATTATTCGCATTTGCGCGATAACAAAATACTAATTCATCATTACTATCTGCAGAGTTAAAATAACCAAACATTCCATCTTGAGCCAATTGACGTGAAACTTTAGTTTGATCCTCTAAGGCAAATAATGCAGCATCATTACTTTCCAACAACAGTGCATAAATCTGTGCATTTGTTGAAATTTTTAAATTTAAAATCCCTGATTTAACGGCAATTGTTCCAATAATTGTAATTAATAACAATACGACAAGCACAATGATTAAAGTTGATCCTTGCTGATTCATTCTCATTGTGCTTCTCCTAACGTATTTCTAAAAGCCACAACTTGACTAACAACTTGGCGCAAATATTTAGAATTGGTTTTTTGATCGTTGCTTAAAGTCAACGTGTATTTCGAATCCTTTACATTTCCCTCCAATTGATCCCCAAAAGTAATAAAAGTTTTATTATTATTTATGTGTTCGTTTGCGCCAACCGGGTTTGAAGATCGCATTAATAAAGCCAATTTAATTGAAACAATATTGTAGATCTCTGCATTTACGTCTGTTGGATCTTCCTTAGGCATCAAATCTTCGTATTCACTTACTGTAAGATAAGATAACTTTCCATTACTTTTTTGTCTTACCCCTAAAAGAAATTTAAAAGCATCAACATCCTGCATTAATTGTTGAGCTCCAGCACCAAGACCTGTAATGACTGTATCATTGTCTTTGTAATAACCAGCGTCGCAATATAATGCATACCTTTTAGGAGTAAAAGATTCTGACTGAGAGTTTTTAATTTCAGAAATATAATATCGTTGAACTACAACACGATCTGCTGTTTCTGGCGCTCCAGAACCATGATCAGCCTTACCCCCAGAAAACTCTTCCTCAAACTCAATTTTATTACCTTCACAATCATATTGTTCACTATTTTTCTTACTTATAGTGACTTCTTCCTCCTCTTCTGAATCGACATAAGATGTCGTTGTTAAATACTGCGGCACATATTGAACTGTGAGTTGATCACTATTATCTGTTGTCGCACCTTCAGTCAATTCAAATGATGTAAAAAAATCACTACTTATACCACTGAGCGAACTTGGCAAATTACGATGATTAAAAATAATACCTGAACCGACCACTCGTGGATTAATTATTTGAGCTGAGGCTGTATTTAAATTTACGTGTCTAAGGTCATATGTGATTTGGTTTAAACCAAAAATTCCATTCTGCTGTAGCTGACCCATACCATTTTGTAAAGACAGTGAACGTTGAGCTGTTAAATAAACAGTTAATGCAGCTGCTGAAATTAACAACCCTAAAACGATTGCAATCATTAGCTCAATAAGAGTGAACCCTTTTTTATAATTATTCATAATTATATAACTCCATAATTATGCATTTAGCTCCAACATTGTATGCTGCTCCAGACGTACAATCATTCTTAGCTTGACCATCAGTAGGCGTTGTCTTGTCCCATGCCACATATATACAACGCCTTTTCATTGATACCGTTCCCACCCCCTGACAGTCTCTAAGCGCAACCTTCATTCCTAAATTTTCAGCTTTGTTCCGAATTTGTAGAAAATCCGCCTCTGCAAAATCTTTTGGCTCACAAAAACCTGAGTAACACTCTCCTTTACCCTCAACATAAACATTATTCTTATTCAAAGCTTCGTATCCAGACCGATTCGCTCTAATTCTTTCTGCGAGATCTCGACCTAAATGCATTGCTTGCGTATTATTGGCAGCCTCTACACTTGCGTATACACCTCGCAGTTGCAAAGCAGAGAAACCTAGCACAGCTATAGCTAACAGAACTAAGCCAACTAAAACCTCCATGAGTCCAACTCCGTTTTGATACTTCCCCATTACTAGTCTCTCCTAATTAGTTAGGCAATTTGATGTATCTTTAGAAATAGCCCCATTTTTCTCGACTCTAATCGAGCTGCTTAAATGAGAATTCTTTTTATGAGTTAGAGTTAAGCAAATAGATGTATTAGAATTTAGATAGCCCATAGCAGTAAACTCTAACGAACTCATATCATTAGTTACAGACCATTCTGAAAATCTTTTTTCATCTGAACCATATGTAGGAATTTTAATTTGCTTGGAAGATCGAGTAAAAATTGCGTCACTTCGAGCTTCCTGCAACAAAAAAATTAAATGCTGAGTCTCTTGATTAAGTTCATTCTTTCTAATTATTTCTATAAAAGAAGGCGCAGCGATCGTTGCAATAATCCCTAGTACTGCAATCGTCACCATGAGCTCAATTAACGTAAAACCTTTATTCTTTTGCACACTCTTCCCCAGCTCCAAAACTTTCCCCTATTAAAAATAATATCTATAAATTTTACAAAACCTACACAGAGTAGATAAAAGGCATAAAAAAACAGATAACTGTCATATTATAGCTATCTGCTTATTTTTTAATAAAAAAATAAATTGTTAAATAGTTAACAATTTAAGCCTGTGTTACAGGAATACGTAACTCTTTTGGCAAACTAAATGTAATATTCTCTTCTCGCCCATCCAGTTCTTTTGGTGCCTGTGCACCCCAATCCTGTAAACGCTGAATCACCTGCTTAATCAAAATTTCCGGGGCGGAAGCACCTGCAGTTACCCCAATTTTAGAAATATTGGTAAACCATTCCTGCGTGAGCTCATCTGCATTATCGACCAGATAAGCTGCCTTCCCCATACGTTCAGCCAGTTCACGCAAACGGTTTGAATTGGATGAATTCGGTGATCCTACGACCAGCACGACATCGCAACGTGCAGCTAAATCACGTACAGCATCTTGACGGTTTTGTGTCGCATAGCAAATATCATCCTTGCGTGGACCTTGAATATTCGGAAATTTTTTGCGAAGTGCATCAATGACTTTCGCTGTATCGTCAATCGACAAAGTTGTTTGGGTCACAAAAGCAACTTTCTCAGGATTACGAACTGTTAAAGCAGCAACATCTTCTTCATCTTCGACCAGATAAATGTCACCGCCATTATTTTTATCATATTGCCCCATGGTGCCTTCAACTTCTGGGTGGCCCTCATGACCAATCAGAATCGCCTCCACTCCCTCACGGGCATATTTAGTCACTTCAATATGTACTTTAGTGACCAATGGACAGGTCGCATCAAAAACTTTTAAACCTCGGCGTTCGGCTTCCTGCTGTACAGCTTTAGACACGCCATGTGCACTAAAAATCACGATATTGTCATCCGGAACTTCATCTAGCTCATCGACAAAGATTGCACCACGCTGACGTAAGTCATCAACCACAAATTTATTGTGGACCACTTCATGACGCACATAAATGGGTGGATTAAAGCATTCTAGGGCACGGTTCACGATCGCAATGGCACGATCCACACCGGCACAGAAACCACGCGGGTTAGCTAAAACAATTTCCATAGAAATCCTCAATACTCACTCAATTTATGGCGCTACAATTGAAATAAATGTAAAACAATCGACGTACAACTATTTAGTTTAAAGCCGCTCTACTCTAAAATAGAGAAGATATTTTATCATATCAGGAAAAATATCATGTCGGGTCTCTTGTTTGTCGTTTCTGCAGCGTCTGGAACGGGCAAAACATCCCTCGTTAAAGCATTACTTGAACGCGTCAACAATCTTCATGTTTCTGTTTCTCATACGACACGCGGTCAACGACCTGGCGAACTCGATGGCGTACATTATCATTTCTCGACTAAAGAAGACTTTTTAAACCTGGTCGAAGAAGGTGGTTTTATTGAATATGCCGAAGTCTTTGGTAATTATTACGGTACAGCACAAGCGACTGTAAAAGAACAACTTGCTAAAGGTCATGATGTATTGCTTGAAATTGACTGGCAAGGTGCACAACAAGTCCGTCGACTTTTTCCTGAATCTAAACAGATTTTCATTCTTCCGCCAAGCCAGTTTGATTTGCGTCAGCGTCTTTCCAACCGTGGAACAGATTCTGTTGAGGTGATTGAACACCGTCTTAGCTGTGCAGTCGAAGACATGCAGCAGTACGTCAACTTTGATTATGTCATTATCAATGATGACTTTAATAAGGCATTGCATGATCTTGAATCTGTGATTATTGCTAATCGACTGGTCCTTTCCCAGCAAGCGACCCGCCATGAAAAACTGATCCAGGCTCTAATTACTCCAAGCGAACAGTGATTAAAACTTGAGTCTCCAGACAAAGCATTTTATACTGTGCAGTCTGTTGAAATTTACTATTCAAAACGAGAATTCTTATGGCACGCGTAACCGTTGAAGATTGTTTAGACCATGTAGACAACCGCTTTGAGCTTGTACTAGTGGCAAGCAAACGCGCGCGTCAATTGGCACGTCAAGGCATTGAACCAACTGTAGAATGGGACAATGACAAACCGACTGTAGTTGCTTTACGTGAAATCGCTGCAGGTCATGTATCAAAAGATATTTTGAAACAACGTGATCAAGATTATCAAACTTCTAGTTTAGACCTTGCTCTTTCTGCAAATAATCTAAATTTAGATGGTTTTTCTTTCCAATAAGAATAAACCATTCCAAAAAGCCTAGTTTTAAACTAGGCTTTTTTTGTTCTGTGACTTTTATATTTTGCGCAGAACGGTTATAACATAAGGGTTAGCTCTAAAGTCAGTATAAATTTTTCACTTGTTGATATGAAAAAACTGACCCACTTTATGTTATACATTTCATACGAGCTTTTTCTGTTTTATTTGTTAAAAAATCCAGTTTTAAAGGTGTTTTATGCCAGGCCCACAGGTCAGTGAAGCTAAGCAACAGTTAAAAATCATCATCGACGCGTACTTAAGTGAAAGCGATGTCGAACGTGTGCTTGCGGCCTGTGATTATGCCGATATTGCCCATGATGGCATTACCCGTAAAAGTGGTGAACCTTATATTCTGCACCCTATCGCGGTGAGCTGTATTCTGGCCCATATGCGTCTGGATACTGAAACCTTAATGGCAGCGCTGCTGCATGATGTCATTGAAGATACCGACTTCAATAAAGATGACATTACTGAAAAATTTGGCAGCACGGTTGCAGAGCTGGTTGATGGTGTCACCAAGCTCAGCCATTCCAGTGATAAGGAATATAATAAAGCGGCCTCTTTCCGTAAAATCCTGCAAGCGACTTTACAGGATCCACGTGTCATTATTGTGAAACTGGCAGATCGCTATCACAACATGACTACGTTGGAAGCATTACGCCCGGATAAACGTGCTCGTATTGCCCGTGAAACCTTTGAAATTTTCGTTCCAATGGCACGCTTGGTCGGCATGAACGAAATGGCAGATAATCTGGAACATCTCTGTTATCAGAATCTGGATCTGGATATGTATAATGATGTCCAGGCTGCCCTTTTAGAAACCAAGCCTAAACGCTGTGAATATCAGGCCAAGTGGGAACAGAAACTTAACGAATTACTACAGCAATATGCCATTGAAGGCCGGGTTAAAAAGAAAAACAATAATATCGAGCTATTACGCCATTTTGTAAAAAATGATATTGATCTGCAGGAACTTACACATAGCCACGCATTTGAAATTATCTTACAGAGTATTGCCGATTGTGACCGTCTCGCAGATATTCTGACTGAAAGTTTTACGGTTCAAAATTATCAGGACAATATTCGCCGTCCCCTTCCAGGCGGCAACCAGTCTTTGACGATGCGATTAAAAGGCGAAAAGACCACCCTGTCACTGACTATTCAAACTGAACTGATGCGTAAAGCTGCACGCTTTGGCGTCGTACTTGGTGAAAATGCCCCTCAAGCCTGTCGCTCTGCCATTCAGGCATCCATGCAAAATCTGAACGTACTGGTTGATGGTGAATGTGCCAAAACCACGTTCAGCGAATTACTGGATTATCTGCATCAGGAAAAAATTTGGGTTTATACCCCTCACGGTCATCTGCATGAATTGCCGCAAGGTGCGACTGCTGTTGATTTTGCATATGCCGCCAGCCTGTTCCTCGGTAACCATGCTATTGGCGCCAAAATTAATGGTGAAACCAAACCGCTTTCTACGCCATTATTGAGTGGTCAGGTGGTTGAAGTCATCACTGATGTTCTTGCAACCCCAAACCCGGACTGGCTCAGCTTTATTAATACCCAAAAAGCCCGTCGTGCCATTCAGAATATTTTGCGCGATCAGGATATTGATGAACAGCGCCTTGTGGGTCAACAAGCCCTTAACCGTGCCTTAAAACTTTTTCAGTGTTCTATTCGTGATCTGACCGAAGCTGACTGGAAAAATGTACTGGAATGGCGTCATGTCCCGACTAAAGAGCAACTATTTGAACAGATTGCTGTAGGTGACTTATTACCTCAACTGGTTGCCAACCATTTATTCGCACATGACCAGCATCAAAATGCAAATAGTTCAGGTCGCCTTATTCAAGGTACAGAAGGCGTAGATGTTAAATACGCGCATTGCTGCAACCCGGTACTTGGTGATCCAATTCAAGGCCATCTGACTCGTCGTGGCCTGATTGTACATCGTGCCCGTTGCCATAATTTATTGCAGGAACAACATATGCATCCTGAAAATATTATGCCTCTACAATGGACGACTGAAGACCTGGATGATGTCAGCTTTACCGCCTACCTCTGTATTGATCAGGCCATGGACGATGAACAGATTTCTGATCTGATTTATCAATGTCGTAAAGGCCATACAGGTGTAGAGATGGTACGTAATTATGATGGCAAAACTTATGTAAATATTGTGGTGCATAACCGTAAACAGATTGCCAAGATTATTCGTGATTTACGCATGCATTTTGGTTTTCCACGTATTACCCGCTTAGAACAACCGCTCAATATTGCTGAAACCTCTAAAGCCAGTTAATCATTTAAAACGATAATGCTTTTGTCAGTTGAATTGATCTAATATGATGTATGTTGATGTTGACATCCTCCAGCTAAAGCAAGCGGATTCCTACTGCTAGACGCTCATGCCCAAGCGCAAGTATGTTCTTAGCGGAATTTAAATCACGATGATTTATACTTCCACACTCACATTCCCATACTCTTATTCGCAAATCTGTTCTACCTTTGGGACTGCTAGAGGTGATTTCACCGCAGCACGAACAGATTTGGGTTGTGAATTTCTCACTGACTTCCTCAAACAATACCCCTGCGTTCTCGCATTTATACTTGAGCATTGTTTTCAGTGCTGAAAATCCTGTGTCCAAAACAGATTTAGCCATCTTGGTTTTTACAAGTTTGCTCGCACTTAAGTCACCTACAACAATCAGTGCATTTTCTTTCACAAGCAGAGTGCTTGCTTTATGCAAATGGTCTTTACGACAATTGGCAATTTTAGCGTGTAATGCACGTACACGTTTTTTATTTCTTGCTCTTTGAGCAATCCCTAATTTCTGCTCGTAATTACGGTAAAACTTAGGATTTGAAATTACAGTACCATCTGAGCAGGTGGCAACGTCTTTTAGACCAAGATCAATACCAATCGCTTTAGTTGCCGTTGGTTTGTCTTGTTTAGGTGAGTCCACAACAAGACACACATACCAGCGCCCACGACTATCCTCAACGAATGAGCCTGTTCTCACGCTGTATTTACTTATGCCGTAGCTATCCCATAGCTTAAATTTCTGCTTGCCGTATTGCACATATCCATCAGCATATTTAATCGCTACTTTTTTAAATGGTATCCAACCAAGCGAACGTCTTGCTGACTTCTTGTTACTCACACGCCATTTCAGCTTTGCTTTCTTGTGTTGTCTTCTTTTATCAACATATTCTTCTGTTATCCCTTGCACTGTTTGACTATGCAAACCACACAATTTTGAAGTTCCTTTTGTGTATTGAGTCATATCAAATGCTGAGAAAAAGTCACCTGTTCTTTTCAGGTGTTTGAAACTCAAATCATTCACATAATTCCAAACAAAGTTCACCTCAGATGCTAATTGGTCTAGCGCCTTGCAATGTTTGTCTTTTATGCGTAATTTAAGTGTTTTCATGAGCTTATTTTAGATCATGTTAAATTAAAGGTGTTGATTTTAAAAAATTCAACGACATTTTATGTCGTATCGCTTATATCTCTGCCCTGAAGGACAGAGTTTTACGCTCCATTTGATAAAAGGAGAAATTAATGTTCCGCCAAGTAATCCATACTGAAAATGCCCCTGCTGCCATTGGCACCTATTCGCAAGCCATTCTTGTGGGCGATACCCTGTATCTATCTGGTCAAATAGGTTTAGATCCATACAGCATGGAACTGGTTGAAGGCATTGAAGCACAGATTCGCCGTGTATTCGATAATTTAAAAGCCGTCTGCGAAGCGGCCGGTGGCTCTCTGGCAGACATCGCCAAACTGAATATTTATCTGACTGATTTATCGCACTTCCAGCTGGTGAATCAGATTATGGGTGAATATTTTGCCCAGCCTTATCCAGCACGTGCAGCACTCGGTGTTGCCAGCCTACCGAAAGATGCTCTGGTCGAGATGGATGGCGTAGTCATCATTCAGCAATAATTTTTAAAATTTATGTAACACCTAAGCTTCTATATTTCGTTTGCAATCATGAATCACTCAAGCAAAAACCCGAGCAATAATCGGATTTTTGCTTGAGTGATATTTTTTTATCTAAATCACCAATCACAATAAAAGCTATTTCAAATGATTTTTATTGACAAACGATAACAATTATCAATAATATCTCTTATCTTATTTATTCACTGTGGTTGTATCCTATGTACGTTTGTCTATGCCGTGGCATTACAGATCAAGACATTAAAGATGCTATTGCAAATGGCGCCGAAAGTTACCGTGATGTACGCGAAATGCTTGATCTAGGGACGTGTTGTGGTCGTTGTGCTCCTGAAGCCCGTATGATCATCAGTGATGAAATTTCCCAGATTGCTGCACGGCTAGCGGTTGCTGCCTAAAGCGGATAACGATAATTATAAAATCAATGGTCTCGTATCATTACTCCTCCCCCGCCTCTGACTCTGGCGGGTTTTTATTGCTTTATATTTCACCTGAAGCTTTTTGATTGCGATTTTCATTTGCAGTTCAATAAATTACTCGCCATTGCTCGCTCGATTGATTTAAGATAAGTTAATCAAAAACCCATAGCGATGAATGGGTTAACAGGCTATATGGAGTGATACGATGAAAGGCAATCGTGATGTAATTAATCAGCTGAACCAGGTGTTGTATCACCACCTTACAGCGATTAACCAGTATTTCCTGCATTCACGCATGTTTAATGACTGGGGCATTGAAAAACTGGGTTCGGCAGAATATAAAGAGTCCATCCGCCAGATGAAGCATGCCGATAAAATCATTGAACGTATTTTATTTCTAGAAGGCTTACCAAACCTACAACATCTTGGCAAATTGTATATTGGCCAGCATACTCAAGAAGTACTGCATTGTGATGTACGTAAAGTAAAAGAAAATATTGAAGTCATTCAGCAGGCTGTGGCTTTGGCAGAAACACAGATGGATTATGTGACTCGTGACTTGGTGCGAGAAATTCTGGAAAAGGAAGAGGAATATCTGGACTGGACCACAACTCAGCTTGATCTGATTGAAAGTATTGGTATCGAAAACTATATTCAAAGCCAGCTCTAAACTTAGAATAAATCAATAAAAAAGCCAGCAATTGCTGGCTTTTTTATATGAAATTTATCTTGGCATATCCTGAATCAATTCCTCATAACTGAGTTCGGTTTTTTGAATGACCTTCAGACGTTGCAGCTGATGCCTGGCTTCATCTTCATAACCATTAAAAGCTAGCAGTTTGGCGTATTTAATCAGGTTATATTTAGTTGGATAGCTTAATACCATCTGTTCACCTGCTTGAATCTGTTCAGAGGATACTTTGCTATAAGGGTTAAGACGAATCCAGTCAATACGATGATTAAACTCTGTTAATAAATAGATTGGCTGTTGATTGGTGATTTTTTCGGGCTGTTGCTCATAACGAATACTTTGACCAAGTTTTGGCACAGCGACATCATAATCCCGATAGATCACGATCAATAACAGTAGTCCAAACCCAAAAATGATTTTCATTGCTATAGCGGGTAAGGTCACGGTTTTGATATTCGGATTTTGGGCTAGAACAGTACCTAAAATAAAACCTACTGGTAAAAGGAAATAGGCATAGTGCTGCGGAAACTCAAACATGGCATGGGTAAGAAAAGCTCCAATCATTAAAATACCAATGACCGACTCAGGAGTTTTCACCCATATTTGTAGCTGATAACCTAAATAGCCGAAATAGGCTAAGAAAGGCAGACCAATAAGCAGTCCATTCCAAACTAAAAAATCAATAATAAAGTTATGTGCACTTCGAATCCAGACTGGGCCCTGCACCGTATCACTGATCGAGACAAAGGCGACACTAGTCTGATACCAGCCATAACCAAACCATGGTTGTGCCTGAATGGCCGCTAGCATTTGCTGCCAAATCGCTAAACGAGACATATCCCCTGTAGCACGCGCTACTACATCACGGCTTTGTACCACCTGGGCATCCATAACCTGTGTTGCCAGTTGACTTAGCAATGGGAAAGCGACAATGCAGGAAATAAATAAAATAAACCAAGCAATGCTGTAATACCATTTCAGACGGATCACACCTTTATATTGATAGAAAGCTAAATAAAGGATAATCGCACTCGCAGCAACCCAAGCAGTACGCGACTGACTTAAAGCAATTCCAATAACGATAGCTAAGGCGCAAGCCACTAACCATTTAGTCTGGATTTTTTTCTTCTCATACAGATAAAGACAGCTCATCAATGCCATGACCAAAAAAGTCGCCATATTATTCGGCTGGGCAAAGTTGGCATAGGGACGTTGAGTACCACTGATATTCACCATGCCTGGCAGTATTGAATCCAGATTCGTCCACTGACATACAGCAATTAAGCCTGTAATCGTTCCTGAAGCTAAAAATACATAGCTAAGATTGGTAAAAGTTTCTTCCCGGTTATAGTTTCCGGTTGAAAGGTTATAACCCAAAACACTTGCGAGCCAAAAACTAAAGACAAAAATAAAGCCCATCATGGCGGTACTAAAGAAAAATACTTGTCCTGTTAGCAATTGAATTATAGGGACACAGGCAAGCACTAATAATGGCAAACTGACCGCAGGGATTTTGAGCTTTTCTTTTAGGCAGATGGCAGCAATCGCGAATAAAGCGAAAAATGCGTACAATTCACCTGTGTACGTGACCCAAGGCCGATAGTGAATGGGCATGAGCCATGCCAGAGAAATGAGAATTGCTGCGATCAGGGCAAGCGTGAATTTCATGGAAATATCAGGCGGTGGAAGTTTGGCACATGATAAACAAAAAGCAGATTAAAGGGTAATTTGCTTTTTGCTTTGACCTTTCAAATACAGGTTAGTTCCACGGGCGTAGATCGACAATCTTAATAACCTCAGCTTTTTCTTTATTAATTAAAACCACCATATCCACCGCATTAGCTTTTAAAGGCAGCCATGCATCTGCTTCTGGATATTTAACTAATTTTTTTTCGATTTCTACCTGAGAGTTATATTGCTCAAGCTCTTTTAAAGATAACGCGCGTTGTTGTATTTGTTCTTTGGCTTGACTCAGCTCTACATAACGTTCTGGGCGCTGCGCAATAGAAATCCCGCCTAGAACTTCAGTGAATATATCATCTTGATGTTGCTGATCACTTTCAGGCATTTTTACTCCAACAAATTCTGGTTTAGTCCATGATACATGCTGAAATTGAGGATGAGCTTGATCAATATTTTCTAAAATAATATCATTTTTTCGTACCAGTTCAAAACGGTCAACATGAAGCACTAACCATGCTGGACGCCCTTGCTCAATACTATAAATACCATAAATTAAAGCGGAAATTTGAATTAAAATAATAAAACTTAAGTCAAATTTAAGCGTTTTTTTTCCTTCTTTATAAACTAATAAGCCCAACAAAGGACCTAAAATAATATCTATTATCAATACTAGTAATATTATTTGAGTTACACCAACCGATTTAGATAATGGATAGGGATACCAAACAAAAAATATTAAAATTCCTAGCGCTATAGCTATAAGTGTGGAAATAGATAAATGACCGAGAAAGAAACGTGTACGTTTAGACATTATTTAACCCTAATAAGAGTCTTTTACAAATGATAAAAAATGATTTTTTATGTTTATATAACTCTAATTTATAAAGTATAACCTTTATAAATATAAAAAGACTGGATGACCAGTCTTTTTTATAACAAGTTCTATACTAAATTAGTAAGTACCTTGACATGATCCTGGCAAATATTTATTAGGTAGCGGATTGCTCGCACCTGGACCACATTTCCAGCCTTGAATAGTCGCCCCACCATCTGTTGCAGCAGCTAATGCTCGCGATGCTGCATCACCTGCTTTAGCTGGTGTTACAGCAATCATTGGTGTTATATCAATAGTATTCTTAGAACTGCTCGTGTCACCACCTAAAGCCGCATCATTTGCAACTACTGTGATCACACCATTGGCATTTGCAGTTCCACTACTTACATATTTAGTAGGGGATAAACTACAAGCATCTTCTAAAGCAGTCCCCAAATTAGCTTGAGGTGCATTTTGTACAATGTCAGTGATTATAGTACGACAAGAGGAACCGGCTAAAATAACTTCAGAAACACGTGCTTTTACTGTGTAATTTTGGTACGCAGGAAGCGCAACTGCTGCTAAAATACCGATAATAGCGACAACAATCATAAGCTCAATCTACTCTATAAGTCACTTTATATGGACATACATCAAACCATTGAATTATATTGTTTTACTTCATTCTTCATTTTGTCCATATGGACATGCTTTTAAAAGGACAAATTTTTCCAATTTGTCCATATAAGAAAATAGCTTTTACTTAGTGTGATAGGATGAATTTTTGTAAAAGCAGACTGATCGTAAAATATTTTAAAATTTTGATAAGCTAAAACCGAATAAAAAATCCAAACTCATTTATAAGCCAACTTTTGTATTTCTTCTTTATGCTGACGAAACACACATTTTGCATGATGCAGAACAATACGTCTAGCCTCTTCGTCATCACCAAATTGCATAGGCAAAGCTTTTATCACTGGGCGAGGTATCCGTTCATTATTTTTTTTAAGTTTGCTAGGCGTTTCACTCTACCTCTTATCAAATATTCATCCTCTAGATACTGTTATTTACACTTTTATTAGCCCCTGTAAGAATGGATAGTTAACTTGATAATTTTAGCGATTGAAATTCCCCAAGGGATTTCATTTATATCTCTTGCGTTGTTAATTTTAAGGAGAATAAAAGGTTAGGCATCCGTATTATTCTGTTTTGGCACCCAACCATGTCCTTCAGCCAAGACTTGCTACTCTAGTTTTTGGGCTTTAATAAAAGTCATGCAATAGTCAATCAGTTCTCTCTTCATAATATCTCTTGTCATCTTCAACAAAAAAGAGCTGCGATATAGCGCAACTTAAAGAACAAAACTGACATTTTTTGTCACTTAATTACATAAATTTACTTATGCATATACTAAGATTTTTAATCTATTAAACAATGTATTGATTTAACAGGATATAATTGATTAATATACTTTGGCACACTTCGTGCAAACTATAAATCAGCTTACAAAGCTTATAAATAAATTAACAAAACATTTGTGGAGAATGTTATGAACGCTCAAAAAGGCTTTACATTAATCGAACTGATGATAGTTGTCGCTATTATTGGTATTTTGGCTGCAATTGCGATTCCTCAGTATCAAAATTATGTGGGCCGTTCTAATATTGCGGCAGCAGTACAAACCATTTCAGCCAATAAAACTGGCTTGGAAGAATATGTCATGGAATATGGTGAGTTTCCAGATGGTACAACAAAAGCAAAAGATGCTGAGAAGAACCAAGATGGTTCAATTAAGTCACCTGCTGTTAGAGCTGAAACTCCAGATGCTTTAGGTATTGTAAATCCATCATTTGGTAAAATTAAACTTAATGATTCTGGCGATGGTGCAGGTGAAATTACTTTAACATTTACTACAGGGAATCCTGGTATTAATGGTAAAAGTGTTCAATTGCAACGTGATGAAAATGGTACTTGGACTTGTGTAAGTGATGTAGACAAAAAGTTTGAAAATAAAGCTTGTTCTATTGGCACAGTAAAATAAGTAGTCTTCTTAAAAAACGCATCAAATTTGATGCGTTTTTTGTTTTAACTCAAAATTTTCCAGCAACAGCGAATTGCACTTTTCCAGCAGTTTTTCATAATCTTCTTTCAGCTGCTCATAATCACTTTTCACCGCTTTGGTCTTAGTTTTAGCCTGTTCAATCCGTTGTGCAGGCGAAAGAACATTTTGCCCAACTTGCTCTGAAGCTTGCTCAATAGCTTCTATAAGCGCAGCATGACGGCTCTTCTTAATCGAACCCCGTTTACGTCCTGCTTCCAGTGCCACGGTATCATTATTAATCGCAGAGCCTTTAGTTAAGATAGTCGGTTTATTGGCTTTTAAACGCTCTAAAGCGGCGTAATATTCATTGAGTGCACTCATATTTTAAACCTCAATATTGATCGTTTGAATTTTTTGAATAGTCTTGTTTAAAGTCATAATCTCGCTGTTCATTTGACCGTACAGTAAACTGCTTGGTGCTTGTTTATTTCTTGCTCGTTGTAATCGTTGTACTGCTTTTTGCATCTTCTCTGCGCTGCCAGTATCAAACACCGCATGGGCACAACTCAAGCAACTAGTAATCGCAGTAAAGGAAATTTTTTCGCATGAATCGGGATTGGTACAAGCCCCAAAAAGGCTAGGTTTATAGGCAATTTCTCCCTTTTTCATCCGTTTAATCGTTTCCTCACGATCTGGAAATACCTTAAGCAATTGCCCACGTTCTTTTTGCAGTTGCAAATAGGTTCCTGCACCGCCGAGTAAACGGCTAGCACTATTAATTACACCATCCTCAAATTGTTCATAAGAATGTACCAAACGCTGATATTCCAGCTCTTGAAGAAACTCTTTTTGACTGTCACTGGCTAAAATGTTGGGAGCAAACACTGCATTATCCCGATAATACAAAGTCATGGCTTCGGTTAAATGCTTATATTGAACGGATAAAGTTCCTAATCCAATAATCCCTGAACGTGCACCATACACAGCTAATGAGCGCCTAAATTGATGGGTACAAATATTCCAATATTCACCCAGCTGACAGTCCTTTTCTTCTCGCCAATTTCGGAAACCATCAAAGGCTTCCAGTTCAGCCAAGTCACCTTCACAGATGCGTAACTCATCACCAAGTAATGCCGAAATATGGTTCAAATACTCGTTAAAATTGGACTGTGTTCTAGTCGGAGCACCTGAAAAATTGGAAATAAAATCCGTTTCATTTTTAATATTTCGATTATTTTTATGCCGATGTTTTTGTGAATATCGTGTTGGAAATAATGGGTATTCAGCAGAATTAGACATATCATAATGTGGGTTGAGCAGGGCGTAGATTTCACCAATGCTTTGTGCTGCATTCACGCCAAATTTAATGTCCTCAAACGTGATCCAATAGGTGGATTTATTACCACCACCATGTAACTTTGAGGTATAGCCCATTAACACATGCACAAGATGCTCATTGCTCTGTACCGTTTGATAGCAGTCATAAGACAGCTGATTCACTTCATTGTCTCGCATGCCTGTAAACAAATGAATCCAAAGCTTGGCCATACCTTGAATCAACGTCATATAACGGGTGAGGTTGGCATGTTTTTGAATCTGATTATTTTCAAACAGTGTCGTTAAACCGAGTAAATCTCGAGCATCAACAAAACTTACCGCATTTTTTTCACGTTTAAATTCTGTCGGCATCAAAGCAAAATTTGCATCCTGCTGCTTGCGCTGAAACCATTTCAGAAGTGCTGAAGCATTTTGATTAAACTCGTTTAATTTATCCGCTAAAGCATTAATGAAAGCAATATAAAGCCGTGAAGGGATCAACTTGGTTTGCGGACCCACTTTGCCCGACTGCAACCTGAGTTGAACAGCCAACTTTGCTAAATGCTCTATTGGCTTATATGTACTAAACGCAGGAATGAGCAATGGGTATTGCTGTTGTAAAGCAAAACAATCCGTTAAAAATGCTTTGATATGGATGGCTTTTTGATAGCTCACACCAACATAAGCATCATTTACTTTTGACATATAAGCAACATCACTAAACAACTGCTGTAACGTACAACCATTTTTGTATGCAAGTCGTGCAAACTGACGCAAAACAGTATGCCGCTTCTCAATACTTTTAATAATCGACTTGCCAGATTTTATATAAAGCAAAGCAAAACTAATTTTTTTCATTTCTGCCCGAATTCGGCAGAAGAGAAAGTCATCTTCACTGGCATTTTTAAGCCAGCTATCAAAACTCAGGCGACAATGACACTTCGGTAAATATGGAGAAAGATCCCATATATTGTCTGAATAAACTGACAATATCTCACCGCTCTTCATTCGCGATAATACAAAAGTATTTGGAACAGTCAGCTGATTATTCTGTAAGTTGTACTCATCAGGTAAAAACCGTTCAGCAATACCCAATGAATACAAATATGAATTAAATGAACTCATGATATCCACCCCAATTCGATCAATAATTCAAAGTGATTCAGCCAATACGCATCTAAATCACCACTTTCAACTTCTTCCTGAATCAACAAAATGCGATCTCTTAAAGTTTCATAAGCGTTTGACAACTCAGTTAGTACTTCATCAATACGATGTAGAACCACGCCGAATTGTGACTCCCATTTAATCAAATCTGTGGCTTTTTGCTTGATGCAACCCAATAAGCTTTTTAATGACAAAAGCTTACGTACATCTTCTTCATCGGCATGGACTGCATAATGCTGACAAAAAAGGCAGTGCTCAAATTGCTGACAATTGGGTATTGGGGCTTGTTCAGTAAAACCGAGCGCTTTTTCTGGCTGTGGGTTTGTTGTTGTACAAGCACCGACAGGTAAAATCTGAGTTTCAAAAGTCTCCTCTAGCGTTTGAACCGCAATACGTTCAACTATTCGTGTTTTTGCAACTGCAACCCTTCTCAGCTCATTAAAAAACTGTGAAATTTGCTGACTCGCATCTTTAAATGAAGTATGTGCATAATTATTTCTTGCTGTATCGAGTGAGTGATCCATTACTTCGGCTTCAAGCAGTAGATCACCATTGCTTAACTCAACAGTTTGACTGCTTTTATGTTTACGCCACTGCTGCGGAGTAATCCAAACCATTTTAGGAAAAATACGTTGCAAAAACCTTTTCATATTTTGCAGTTTAGTGTACCCGATGGGGACAAATTTAAGCAGTTCATCACGTTGTAAGAAGATGAAATCACAGGTCTCATCTTGGAGATACCAAGCCCGAAGCTGCAAAATTTTTCTAAAAATCGGTTCAAATTTTACCCTAAATTCAGGGTATACCATCTTTCCGTCGGCACGGCTTTTCGTGCCCGAGAACCTTCGTCCCTGAGTTGAAGGCAAGACTTCCATCTTATCAAGTTGTAACTGCTGGGCTGTATCTAAATTGGCCCCCGTTTGTGCGATAAAGAGTAACATGCCGATGACAAGACCATATGAAGCAAGTCTTTCACGCTCTATGTGTCGCTTATCCTCATTACGTTGCTGCAATTTATACAGGGCTTCATTACGGTTTTCACGTAAGCGCTTTCTATATTCACTATCCTCAGCAAGACCAAAATCAGCCAGCATTTTGGAAAAAGCTGGAATAACCGCATATTTGGCTAAATAACCCTGAATATCAAATTGAATATGCTTTTTTTCAATTTGATGATGAAAGCCGGAGTAAAAATAAAAGTTTTCGTCATCCACCGATTTAAAGTGCGCGGGAAAGTTTCCTTCATGCACAACAATACGGTGGATTTCAAGAAATATATTAAGCAAAGTCGCATAAGTTTTCTGGTGATCTTCCTCCGCAATCGGCAAGATAGGAACATCATAACGCTGAGACTGTACTTGCATCGCTTGACTAACAATATCAATTTCATGACAGTCAAATACATATGCTATTAGTTTGGCTACATTACGCTGATACCGCTTTGCAGTGTGTGCAGCCAAACTGTCCTCTTCTGTATCCGCAAGCAAAGTGCGGTCAACAAGATATTTACTATAGCTACGATACGCATCGATCACACTGTCTTTATTCGATAAGTCAAAATTTTTCTTTTGCCGATCAATCCAATCTAAAAATATTTTGATAATGGAATAGAACCTGCCTTTCGACAGCTCTGATCCACTCATTTGCAGCAAATAATCCGTTAAACACTGCAAAAAATAACGTCTTTTTTCATCAAAAGATGCAGAAATTTCATCTTCAGATATATTTTCATATAATTCTCTTTTACGAAAAAATAGAGTTCCAATATCTAATCTTTTATAACTAAAAGAAGCTGTTTTATCTTTACAGACGATAACAAGTCGCTCATGTTCTTTAATCTGTTTGTTAATATCAGCTATATGTACAAACAATAGAGTACGAGTGAAATTCATGACAAATCTCCTGCTGAATTGACAGAAGACATCACATACTTCATCAAACTTGATTCATACTCATGTTGAATTTTACTACGCCATTGCAATCGTGATTTATAGCTCAAATACTGTAAAGTGGTAGCTATCTTGCGATGACCCATGCGAGCTTGCACATATTCCACCGCAGTCATGTGGTTATGCCCTTCGGGTAGGTGCTTCAACTGACTTTCAAGTAGATTCATACCAAAACTGGCACGTAAATCATGAAATTTGAAACTTTGAAATTGCGGATCAATCAAGCGGATTTCAGGCAATAACACACATTTTAAATAGCTGCGTACCGCTTCGCCTTCATAGAACTTAAGCCTAACCCCAAATGAGTCAGAGGCTTTAATCTTCTCTGTCAACTCTTGCTGTTCAACTTTGCTGGTATAGAAAGGTGTACCAAGCTTGGTGAGAAAAACATAATTTTCATTCGAGTCACCATAGTTTGACTTCTGTCTACGCTGACGCGCTTGTTCACTATTGATATAAATTTTAAGATCTTGCGCTAACCAACTCGGAATTAAAAGCGTCATCGGCTTCTGAAATTTAGTATCCACACCTGTCCCCGCTCCAACAGGCAGACGGATGAAACCATGACTATCAGTCTCACGATTTAATAAACAATTAATTCGTAAAGTACAAATCGTTTGCAAACGTGCGCCCGTGAATAAAGCAAGATAGAACATCAATTGATATGCACGTGATGATTTTTTCAATGCTTTTAATACAACAGCTTGCTCTTCAACAGTTAATGGGCTTAATTCACCACCATCAATAATGGCTTCAGAGTTCGGAGCTTTGGCTGGGACATGAATCGCAAGATCATGTGACTTGATTGCCAACTGTCTACGTGCACCGAATTCATTATCTACCGCAATATATTTGTAGACATCTTGGAATGGAAGTCCATAGCTTTGATGATCAACCAAGTCTTCTATGACAAGAAATCGATAAAAATTCACCACCGCATTAATTCGACTACGTGCCGAAGTGGCTGGAATTAAACCTGCATTTACTTGCTCAATCAGATGAGTACGATATTTAAAAACCGCATTCAACTGTTTTAATTTATGAAACTTTAAACAGTCTAGCTGCTCATCTTCCAAAAAGCGCTGAAAATCAATCAATTGATTAGCAATCGAAGCAAATGTTTTAAAATTATACTGCACTGTTTGCTGTAATATTTTCAGTAAATACAGATTAAAAATTTCTGATGGGCTGCCATCTCCCTGAATAATTAAAGGGAACTTAAGGTAAACATCACCATTTTTTTCGAATTCTGCATCATTTAAACAACGGGTTGCTTCAACCAGTTTCAATAGCTGAAATTTTGAAAGGGTCACGACTTTCGCTTGAGACCGGTAACGTGACTGACCATTTTTAAGTTTAGTGCTCATTTGAGCCTCCTGTTTATTAAAAAACAGGCAAAAAGCCACCTTGAGACAGGATTGACAAAAATGCCCCTATTCATCAAAATGGAATTGTCTGGACACCAATCAAGACAATCTATAAAAGCTCATGTTTCCGCATGGGCTTTTATACTTTTTGCCAAATAAAAATAATTAATTGTTTAGCAGCTATCTTTGTGCTCCTTCATTCCAAGTTTAACTGCAATTTCATGACTTTTTCCTCTCAATGGAATCCGATTATTATTCAAAATCCGATACACCAAATCTGGAGAAAAATTATTATCTCTAGCCCAACTGGCGATAGAAATACCAGATGAAGAAAATTCCTCTTTAACTTGAGTGATTGACTTACTCATAATGAGCCACCTTGAATATTTTTGAAGAAAATTAATATTTTTTTTAATTATGGTCAAGTTTAATTTTTAAGTTAAATTATTGTTTTATTTATATAATATTTTAAAAATTATTTATGTAAAATAACTAAAATGATTTAATTAAATTATCCAAAAACTGTATTTTAATTTCGCAACTATGTTTTTTAAACTCATTTTCATCTTTCATTTTAGAAAGTCTTAAATCAAGTTGAGGATATTTTAAAATAAGCTCATAAATAAAATTATCATGCAAACATATTTCATCCAACTCTTTATTTAATTTGTATTTCTCCTCTATCAAAAGTTTCCCATAATCTTTATCTAAAATCTTACAACGTAGCATTTTCAGCTTTGATGTTTCAGTATATAAATACACCCTAGAATTGCTTTCTGAATATTTAAAACTTAAAAAACCATTTTTAGATAAGACTCTTAAACCCGAGTACATATATTGTCTGAGCTGAGCAGGGTTATGCATTTTTGAATGATCAAACTTCACCCAAAATGATTTAGCTTCCCATTCATGAATTTCATATTCGCTTAAAACTTTGGCAAATTGGTTAGCAAGCGGAAGATAGAACGTAAACATATTTAAAGTTTCACTGTTTTACAAAAAGAGGATTATAGTCCGTGGATGTATAGTCCTCAATTGTTGATATTTCTGTTTTTTGAGCAGTTAATCGTGAATGACAGAACTATCTAAGGAAATTGGAAAATTATTACGTGCTACTAGATTAGAACAAGGAATTACACAAGAATTCTTAGCACTCCAGTGTGGGATTGATCGAAGTTATTTAGGTCGAATTGAACGAGGTGAAGTTAACTTAACAGTGGAAAAACTTTATGAAATTGCATCAGCATTAAATGTTAACGTAAAGGATTTATTACCTTAAGATATTGAAATTTATATATTTTATTATGATAAATTTTAAAGTCTACAAAGCAATCTAATGTTTTAAAGGTGATTGTATTTATGTTTTATAATGATTAAATATTTGACCACAATAACTAAAAAAAGCACTTAATGATCATTTTTTTGATCATTATAAGCACAAATAAAAACATGGTAAAATGAATTCAACTGGAAATTCTTAAGCCATATTGAAGCAATAGCACTATGAAATTTAATGCATATACAACGCCCAGTGCTATGGGTCGCGAATTAGGCGAACGTTTAAAACGAGCACGATTGAATTTAGATCTAACTCAAGAAGAAGTTGCGCAGTCAGCAGGTATTAGCCGCTACACAGTCAAAATCTTGGAACAGGGAGATGGAAAGGTACAGGATTTAATGGCACTGCTCATTGCTTTGGACTGTACTGAGCAATTGGACAATTTATTAGTCCCTCAAATAATTTCACCAATTCAATTATTTAAACTTAGAGGAAAAATTCGTAGAAGAGCCTCTGGTACAAATCATGATGCAATAACAAGCTAAAGAAATAAAATAACTAAATAAGATCTAGATTGGTAATAAAAATGACAGCATTAATTTAATTAATTAAATTCTACACTGTTCCTATTCAGTGATGAGATCATTGATTTTTTTCATTACGCTCAATTAATTGAGCTTACATGCCTAAAAAATGGAAGAAGTCCATATTAGCTAACTTATGGATTCTTGATTTTATATGGACACTTATGGAGTATCGATGAGCGTAAAGCCCTTTTGCATTGTATTCATAACATTCTCCACAAATGTTTTGTTAATTTAATTATAAGCTTTGTAAGCTATTTTATACTCAGCACTAAACGTGCCAAGTTTTATTATAATAATTTTAGAATAAAAAACAGCAGTTTAAAAAAATATTTTTCAATTTGTTATTTTTAGGTTTCATTTTGTGTAGATAACTGACAAAAATTGTCATTTATTTGACTAAAGTCACCCTAGCATGATGGGTTTATTTCCTAATTCATTTTTTAAATCATTCATTTTTCGATCATAGTATTGATTTAAAATTTCTCCAATCTGCTTAACACCCAAAATCACACCATTCTTATACTTCTGTTGTTTCAATTGCTGGATAATATTTTCACAGATCTGATCCCATACATCTTGTGCAGTTGCCTGTTTAATTCCCCGATCAATCACAATTTCAACTTTATGATCACAGAGGTTTAAATATACAAGTACACCACTATTATGCTCTGTATCCCAAACCCCAAGTTCAGCAAAAAGTTGTCGGGCTCGACACAGCGTATCTTGGTAATAAGCAGAACGAGAAGGTAAAGATCCTTCAATCACCACCTGAATTTCTCCCACATGCCCATGCTCTGCTTCTTCTACAGCTAATGCAATGGCATGCTGATCCTGCTTGGAGAAAAATCGCTTGGTTGCAGGCATATAAAAGAAATGCTTAAGCCAGCGCTTAAAACTTGGTTGGGCATGCTCTTCCAGCTTAGGCTGCGTGACAATATCTGTTGTATCTGTAGTTGTTACCATGAGCCTGATGCTCCTCCCCCACCAAAACCACCGCCGCCTCCACCGAAGCCGCCGCCTCCAAAACCACCACGTCCACTACCACCGCCACGACCTCCACCTGCCATGAAAGCATGCAGGATCAACTGAGCAAGTGAGGTTACGAGCAAAAAGAAAACTCCAGCACCAATTAATAGGCTAGCGACCAATCCCATGCCATTGACTAATCCAGCTGCGGTACCCGCTACTGCAGCAGTGGCCGCACTCAACTTCCTGCCAAAGATCATGGAACCAATGACACCAGCGACGATAATAAAAATAACCGAACCAAAAGTCGCTTGAGATGCTTGCTGTGCTTTATAAGCCTGTTCCTGACGTTCTTTAAGCTCAGCCGCTGCTTGAGCTGCAATCTCAGGATCCAGATTTAGAATACGCTCGATTTCTGCCAGACCGGCATCTATCCCTTGCGCATACTGACCCTGCTTAAACAAAGGTGTAATTTTGTTATTAATAATTCGTCCAGCCACAATATCTGGCAGAACACCTTCTAACCCATATCCAGTTAAAATCTGGATACGATGATCATTTACTGCAATGGTCATTAACAGACCATTATCATGTTCTTTTGATCCCAGTTGCCAACGATCTGCCACACGCATGGAATAGTCAAAAATATCTTCCTGTCCAGTAGTAGGGACAATCACTACTCCGATCTGAGCCTTACCTGCCTGATAAAGATTGATGATTCGTTGACTAAGTTGTTGTTTTTCTGCTGCCGTTAATAAATTTGCCTGATCAATCACCGGCTCATTCATGCTGGGCAAGTCGCGCTGAACCTGACCTTCTGCCATATCATTGGCAATTTGGCGCTGCGGTGCTGTATCTGCAGATTCTACATTTTGATCCGTAGTATTCGTTTTAGGCTGCAAAATTTCACGTGCAACAATCACTTCTTCTGTATCAGTTGCTGTTGCTGTTTCACTCCAGGCAGGATTCATCAGGCTCATAATGAGGCTGAGAAATAGACCTATATAAAGTTTTACAGCGCTTATATGCATCATTGCAGCCACCTTATTAGTGATTACCCAAGATCAAGCTTAGTCAAATGAAACCTTAGGTGCCTGTTGCGCACTCTGCTCTGCACTAAAGTTTGGCTTGGTATCCATTCCAATGACTTTGGCCGTCATCACCTGCGGGAACTGACGTGCATAAGAGTTAAAATCTTGTACAGTCGTAATATAACGGTTACGCGCTACCGCAATACGGTTTTCAGTACCTTCAAGTTGTACCTGTAAATCGCGGAACTGCTCATTGGCTTTTAGATCAGGATAATTTTCGGTTACTGCCAGTAGACGTGACAAGGCACTGGTCATTTGTGCCTGTGCTTCCTGATAGCGCTGGAACAGTTCAGGATCTTCCAGCACTTCACGATCAACTTTCAAACCTGCAACATTGGCACGTGCCTGAGTCACTTCAGTCAATACCTGCTCTTCATGTGCGGCATAGCCTTTTACCACATTCACCAGATTCGGCACCAAGTCAGCACGGCGCTGATACTGGTTCTGCACTTCAGACCATGCCGCAGTTACTGCCTCATCCTTGACTTGTAAGGTGTTATAGCCACAACCTGTAAGCGTCAGGGTACTGGCTAACATCAGAGCAATGAAAGATTTTTTTAATACAGGAATCATCTTTTCTCCTCAATTCTTTATTGATATTTATTTAATTAATTTGATTTTAAACATATTTTTCTCATTTTTTGTTAATTTTTATAATTTTTTACTTTTATCGTTTTTATTCCTTCTGTTCTGCTTCTGAGCTACGAATTAATATTGGATATATCTATAAGTTCAAATCCATATCTACTATAACTTCTTAGAACTAAGCTGACTGAACTAGTAAAATGAAAAAAATAAAAAACCCGCCGTAGCGGGTTTTTTAAATAAATGATTAACTTAGATTAAACATCAAGGTAATCGAGAATACCTTCTGCAGCCTGACGACCTTCCCAGATCGCAGTCACGACCAGGTCAGAACCGCGAACCATATCACCACCAGCAAAGATTTTTGGATTCGAAGTCTGGAATTTGTATTGCTGCTGTTCAGCTGCAAGTACGCGACCAGAACCATCCAGATTGATTTCTACATCAGTGAACCAGTCTGCTGGGCTGGTACGGAAACCAAATGCCAGCAATACTGCATCTGCAGGCAGAATTTCTTCTGAACCTGGAATTGGTTCCGGACTACGGCGGCCACGGCTGTCTGGTTGACCCAGTTGAGTCGTTACCACTTTTACGCCAGTCACTTTGCCATTTTCACCCACGATTTCGATAGGCTGACGGTTGAACTGGAATTCCACACCTTCTTCACGCGCATTTTTTACTTCACGACGTGAACCCGGCATGTTCGCTTCATCACGACGATAAGCACAAACTACTGACTCAGCACCTTGACGGATTGAAGTACGGTTACAGTCCATCGCGGTATCACCACCACCCAAGACAATCACTTTTTTGCCTTCAACGCTGATGTATTCGGATGGATCTTTTTCCCACCCTTGGCAACGGTTCACGTTAGCAATCAGGAAATCCAGTGCATCATACACTCCATCCAGATCTTCACCAGCAAAGCCACCTTTCATATAAGTGTATGTTCCCATACCCATAAAGACAGCGTCATAGTCAGCAAGTAACTGGTCGATAGTAACATCGGTACCAATTTCAGTATTCAGACGGAATTCAACACCCATACCCGTGAAAATTTCACGGCGGCGTTTCATCACGTCTTTTTCCATCTTGAATTCTGGAATACCGAAAGTCAGCAGACCACCAATTTCAGGACGTTTATCAAATACAACTGGCTTAACACCATTACGTACCAGAATATCAGCACAGCCTAGACCGGCAGGACCTGCCCCAATGATAGCAACTTTCTTGTCAGTCCATTTCACATGAGACATGTCTGGACGCCAGCCTAAAGCGAAAGCGGTGTCATTGATATATTTTTCAGCATTACCAATGGTGACTGCACCAAAACCATCATTTAAGGTACAAGCACCTTCACACAGACGGTCTTGGGGACAAACACGACCACAGACTTCTGGCAAAGTATTGGTTTGGTGACACAATTCTGCTGCCTGGAAAATACGGCCTTCTGCCAGTAACTTCAACCAGTTTGGAATGTAGTTATGAACCGGACATTTCCATTCACAGTATGGGTTACCACAACCTAGACAACGATGTGACTGATTTGCAGCCACTTCTGTTGTGAAAGGTTTATAAATTTCCACAAATTCTGCTTTGCGGACGTCAATCTCTTTTTTCTCTGGATCTTGGCGTGCGACATCCAGGAATTGAAAGTCATTATTTAGGCGCTCTGCCATCTCTCTCTCCGTGGGTAGACCCAAAGCTTAATTCGCATTACCTTAGGTCTGCCTATATCTGCAGTAGTGGAATTATTGTGGATCAGCTTGAGTTGTTTTCAACAAGGTCAATAAGTTAGCTGCTTTTGGTTTTACCAGCCAGAACTTACGACTATAGAAATCAAACTCATGGCGGATCTTGTACGCCCAAGCACTACCTGTTTCTGCAATATGTTCATCTAAAATGCGAAGCAAAAAGGTCTGATGTTCTTCCATCGCTTCAGTTGAGATACGGTTCAGTTCAATCAACTCATGGTTGTAATGATCTACAAAATCATTGTCCAGGTCCAATACATAAGCAAAACCACCGGTCATACCTGCACCGAAGTTATGACCTACTTTACCCAAGACTGTCACAATACCGCCAGTCATATATTCACAGCAGTGATCGCCTGCACCCTCAATCACAGCAAAGGCACCAGAGTTACGAACTGCAAAACGTTCACCCGCAGTACCCGCAGCAAACAATTTACCACCAGTCGCACCATACAGACAGGTATTACCAATGATCGCAGTATTTTGAGTCTGGAATGGCGAACCTTTCGGTGGGAAGATCGAGATACGACCACCTGCCATACCTTTACCCACGTAGTCGTTCGCATCACCTTCCAGTTTCAGATGCAGACCACCGGCATTCCAGACACCGAGTGACTGACCCGCTGTACCAGTCAGATTTACTTTAACTGGATGTGCTTCCATACTCAGGTTGCCATAACGTTTGGCAATTTCACCTGACAGACGTGCACCAATCGAACGGTCACAGTTACCTATTGTGAAGCTGTATTCACCACCTGTACCTGCTTCGATCGCTGGCAGAATTTCTTCTACCATTTTCTCAGCCAGAATACCTTTATCGAATGGTTCATTACCTTGTACTTCACAGTACTGTGCTTTACCTTCTGCTGCTGGATGTGACTCTAGCAGTTTGCTCAGGTCAAGGTGAGCATGTTTGTCAGTTTCACCTGGCAGGATTTCCAGCAAGTCGGTACGACCAATCAGGTCTTTCAGGCTAGATACGCCAAGTGCCGCCAACCATTCGCGAGTTTCTTCAGCAATGAAAGTGAAGAAATTGATCAGCATTTGAGGTTCGCCGATGTAGTGCTCTTGGCGCAGATGATCCTGCTGAGTTGCAACACCGGTCGCACAGTTATTCAAGTGACAAATACGCAGGTATTTACAACCTAAGGCAATCATTGGTGTTGAACCGAAGCCGAAGCTTTCTGCACCCAAGATTGCGGCTTTTACGACGTCAAGACCAGTTTTTAAACCACCATCAGTTTGAACGCGTACTTTGCCACGTAAGTCGTTTACACGAAGTGCTTGATGCGCTTCACTTAAACCTAATTCCCATGGAGAACCCGCATGGTGAATCGAGGATAATGGAGATGCTGCTGTACCACCGTCATAACCAGAAATGGTAATGAAATCGGCATAAGCTTTTGCCACACCTGCTGCAATCGTACCCACACCCGGTTCAGATACCAGTTTCACCGATACCATCGCTTGCGGATTGACCTGTTTCAAGTCAAAGATCAACTGAGATAAATCTTCGATTGAATAGATATCATGATGTGGTGGTGGTGAAATCAGAGTAACACCCGGAACTGAATAACGTAAACGGGCAATCAAGCCATTCACTTTACCACCTGGCAACTGACCACCTTCACCTGGTTTTGCACCTTGAGCTACCTTAATTTGCAGTACTTCTGCTGATGTTAAGTACGCTGGAGTTACACCAAAACGTCCGGATGCAATCTGTTTGATTTTCGAGTTACGGATGGTGCCATAACGCGCTGGATCTTCACCGCCCTCACCAGAGTTAGAACGACCACCGATAGTGTTCATAGCAATCGCAATCGCTTCATGTGCTTCAGGAGATAGTGCACCCAAAGACATACCCGCGGAGTCAAAACGAGGCAGGATATCTTCTACAGACTCAACCTGATCCACTGGAATTGAGTTGTCAGTTTTCAGCTTGAATAAATCACGGATGGTTGCAATCGGACGGTTATTTACCAGTTCTGCATATTCTTTAAAGTCAGCATAATTACCAGAACGTACTGCTTTATGCAGTGAGTTAATCACGTCCGGGTTAAACGCATGGTATTCCTTGCCGAAGACGAATTTCAGCATACCGCCCTGATCGATTGGCTTACGGTTTTTCCATGCCAAATCTGCCAGTTGTTTCTGGTCATTTTCAAGATCAGCAAAAGTTGCACCCTGAATACGGCTCGGAACACCTACGAAGCATTTATTCACAACTTCATTGGATAAACCGACTGCTTCAAACAGCTGACCGCCACGGTAAGAAGCCACAGTTGAAATACCCATCTTAGACAGGACTTTCAGCAGGCCTTTTTCAATACCCTTACGGAAATTGTTTTGCGCATAGACCGGATCACCTAGCAATTCACCTTTAGCCACCAGATCATTGATCACGTCATATGCTAGGTATGGATAAATTGCTGTCGCGCCAAAGCCAAGCAGAACGGCAAATTGATGTGGATCACGGGCGAAACCGGTTTCAACAATCAGATTCGCATCAGTACGCAGACCAGTATTGATCAGATGATGGTGTACTGCACCAGTGACCATCACAGCATTGGCTGGCAAGAAACCTTCACGGATTTTCTTGTCTGAAAGTACCAGTAAAGTTTTGCCGTCACGAATCGCTTGCGCTGATTCTTCGCAAATACGAGCAATCGCAGCTTCCAGACCTTCAGTTTCAGCATAGTTCAGATCAATATCTGCAATCTCATAACCTGTACGACCTAGCGTACGGATCTGATGCATTTTTGAATTAGACAAGACCGGACTTGAAATAATCAGACGGTCTGCATGTTCTGGACCCTGTTCGAAAACGTTTTGTTCACGACCTAAACAGGTTTCCAGCGACATCACAATCGATTCACGTAATGGATCGATTGGCGGATTTGTTACCTGTGCGAACTGCTGACGGAAATAGTCTGATACATGACGCACCTGACGTGACAGAACCGCCATCGGTGTATCGTCACCCATAGAACCTACAGCTTCCTGACCGCTTTCAGCGATTGGACGCAGCAACTGGTCACGTTCTTCGAAAGTTACCATGAACATTTTCTGTGCCGCTTTCAGGTTGTCACCTTTCAAGCCTCGCTCACATAGATATTCTTCCAGCTCAGGGCTACCTTGTAGACGTACAGCATTTTCACGTAACCATTCACGGTACGGACGCATACGTTTCAGGTGATTATTCACATCCTGAGTATCTAGTACTTTACCGGTATAAGTATCGATCACCAGCATTTGGCCAGGACCTACACGTCCTTTAGAAATGACATCTTCAGGTTCATAACCCCATACACCGATTTCTGAAGCCAGTGTGATGTAGCCATTTTTAGTGATGACCCAACGTGCCGGACGCAAGCCGTTACGATCCAGCATACAGATCGCATGACGACCGTCTTGGATAACTAAACCAGCAGGGCCATCCCATGCTTCCATATGTTTAGAGTTGAACTCATAGAATGCACGTAAATCAGCATCAAGCGTTTCAACGTTCTGCCAAGCAGGTGGAACCAGCATACGTAGCGCACGGAACAAATCCATACCACCACCCACGAGGATTTCCAGCATATTATCCAGACTAGATGAATCTGAACCAGTACGGTTTACGATTGGACTCAGCTCAGTCAGACCTGGCAGTAACGGGTTTTCAAATTTAGGCGTACGCGCCATTGCCCAGTTACGGTTAGCCGTAATGGTATTGATCTCACCATTATGTGCCAGGTAACGGAATGGCTGAGCCAATGGCCAGCGTGGCAATGTATTGGTAGAGAAACGTTGGTGGAAGACCACGATATGTGATGCCAGACGCTCATCAGCCAAGTCAGTATAGAAGTCAGCAATAGCTGCTGGCATCATCAGACCTTTATAGCTGATTACAGTTGAGCATAAGGTCGTCACATAGAAGTATGAATCACTGGTTAACTGCTGTTCAGCACGACGACGCGCAAGGAACAATTTACGGTTGAATTCAACTTCAGTCACACCGATTGGGCAGTTCACGATGACCTGCTCAAAAGCCGGCAAAGACTGCATTGCAATCTCACCGAGCGCATCATTATTCGTCGGTACAACACGCCATGCGATAACGCGACAGCCTTCTTCTTCAATTTCTTTCGTCAGGACTTGTTTTGCATGTGCGGCTAATGCTGGATCCAGATTCAGGAATACTGTACCCACAGCAAAAATCTCACTTAAGGTAATGTCACTTAAGCGTTTGGCCTCTTCACGGAAGAATTCTTTAGGCATTGCCAGCAATAGACCACAACCATCACCGGTCTTGCCATCAGCAGCAATACCGCCACGGTGGGTCATACAACTTAGACTATGAATTGCGGTCTTGACCAGATCATGACTGGCATCACCCTGCATATGGGCGATCAAACCGAAACCACAGTTATCTTTAAACTCATCCGGTTGGTATAAACCTTGAGCGGGAGCTACATTATTAGGCGATGGCATGTGCATAGCGTACCCTTCTTTTCACTAAGCCCGATAGGCTATTAAACAATCTAAATTCTGCTGTGCGTGACTGTCTGATTTACTCGGCAAGCTAAGCAGCTTTATAGAGCAAAATATCATTGAGTATCTTTTCAACATAATCCTTTTTCAGACGGAATGCATGAAAAATAACATTCATTTTGCTGATGGATAAGATAAAAATAAGCAACAAAGATGACAATTACGCCTATTCATCGAATCATTTTCGCGCCAAAACAGGGAGATTAATTCAATTCATGCACCAATAAAGCAAATTTCATGCCAACTTAAGGAGCAAAAATCAAAACAACACAAATGACAAAGATTTAGCCTACAAAAGGAAAATTATGATTATTTATGGTGCGTATTTTTTGCACCAAAAGCGCACATTTATAATAAAGATAAAGTGTCCGTGCGCTATTTTAGACCGGCCTAGTTAAATGGATCACTAATCTCGTTTTCTTGAGGTCGAGAATTGCCATTTGATGAGCGCGGACTTCCTTCGACATGACTTTGAGATTTCTGTACATCTACTACATTACCTTCCTGATCACGTCGAACAATCGTGGTACTCGTGGTGCTTTCTTTAGGGGTGACCACAGGTGCTGAAGGTTGAGCTTTCGGTCTTATCTGTACGGATTCATCGACTTTCGGTAAAGGTACATTTTTCAACTGAATTTCATAAAGTTTTTGATTACTTGCCAGTTCTTCCGAACCCATACTGTTGACTAGACTGGCATATTGTTGCATGGCCACAACTTTAGGCTGGACGGATTTAGGCAGATTCAGATTGAGCACTGATAAAGCCTGTTGAGCTTCTGCTGCGGTTTTATACAGACCATATAACAATACATATTGTTCAGGCTGGTTCTCACCCGAAAGCCTTAAATAAACAAAAGGCTTACGATCCTGCTGCTTTTTCAGGAAGGTTTTTAGAATGGCTTCATTACCTACACGAAATAGCTCAATCGCATGCTGTTTCTTTACTTCACCAATATATTTGGTTCCGCGGAATTCAGGCTCATGACTAACATTGACAACAATCCGAGTATTGAGAGCAAGAGGCTTAACCTCATCAGAAAGTGCACCAAGATGGGTCATTGAGGCCACTTTTTCTGGTTGAATCTGTAATTCAACTTCCGTTTCCGGCTTCTTCTCTACTTCTACCACTTCATCTGTATCGGTAATAGCCCAAAAAACCAAGGCAGCAAATAGACAGCATACGCCACAGACCAGCCAGAAATAATGCTGAATCTTTTGCCAAGGGGTACGTAATGCTGTCATAAAAATTTAAACCTATGCCTGATGAGCTAAAATCGCCTGTTGCATCAACTCGACATCAAAGTCTCGAGTAATGACTGCTTTTCCAAGTTGCTGCAATAATACAAGACGAAGCTGCCCATTTAAAACTTTCTTGTCGTGAGCCATATAAGCCAAGAAATCGTCAAGTGGGATTTTAGGACAAACAATAGGTAATTGCGCACGAGAAATGATTTTTTTTGTACGCTCAAGGTCTTCTAATGAAATCCAGCCCATGCGATGGGATAAATCTGCTGCCATCACCATACCGGTTGCTACCGCTTCTCCGTGCAGCCATTCACCATAACCCAGATAAGACTCAATCGCATGACCGAATGTATGACCGAGATTAAGTAAAGCACGCTCACCCTGCTCTTTTTCATCATTGGCTACAATACGAGCTTTATGTGCACAAGAACGATAAACCGCTTCGGCCAGCAATTGCTCATCACGGGCAATAAGACCTTCCATATTGGCTTCTAACCAGACCAGAAAATCTTCATCTCCGAGTAAGGCATATTTGATCACTTCAGCCAGACCCGCAGACAGTTCACGATCCGGCAAAGTTGCAAGTTGTGACATATCTGCCAGCACCACTTGTGGCTGCTGGAAAGCACCAATCATATTTTTACCCAGTGGATGATTAATGCCGGTTTTACCCCCCACACTGGAATCCACTTGAGAGAGTAACGTCGTTGGCACCTGAATAAAATAGACACCACGCTGGAAACAGGCAGAAGCAAAGCCGGCCATATCTCCAATAACACCACCACCGAGTGCCAGAACTGTACAATCGCGGTTAAAACCCGCCTCAAGCAATGCATCAAAAATCAGGTTTAGATGCTCAATATTTTTGTATTTCTCGCCATCCGGTAAAATACAGGTCGCCACAGTTTTACCCAGATTTTCCAATGCAGCCTTATAGCGATCCAGATAGAGTGGTGCCACCGTATCATTACTGACAATCATCACCTGCTTGCCATGAATATAGGGCTCAAGCAATTCCTGAGGATTCAAGTTACTGCCAATAAAAATAGGGTAACGACGTTCACCGAGTTCGACATATAAGGTTTTCATGAGGGAATGACCACTTTTTCAACTGAACTTATTTTTTTGGAAGGATGAGATTCAGAATACGCTGCGCCAGATCTCGTGCAGCTCCCTGATTGGTCTCAATAATGTAATGTGCGACTTCCCGGTACAACGGATCCCGCACTGCAAGCAGATCTCTAAGTTTCTGTTCAGGATTTTCAACTTGTAACAAGGGACGGTTTTTGTCGCGATAGGTTCGCTGAAGCTGAATTTCAACTGGAGTGTAAAGATAAACAACGATGCCTCGCTGCTTTAAATAATCCCGATTAGGAGCCTGAGTAATTGCGCCACCACCAGTCGCAAGCACCAGCTGTGGACGTGAGGTTAACTCATCAATGACAACAGTTTCACGATGACGAAAACCCTTTTCACCCTCTTTTTCGAAGATCCAGGGAATTGTAGCTCCTGTTTTCCGCTCAATTTCATGATCGCTGTCCAGAAATTCTCGTCCTAACAGTTCTGCTAAATGTCGTCCTACTGTTGTTTTACCGGCCCCCATCGGCCCTACCAAATAGATATTTGGCAGGGTTTCAAACTCTTTGCTTGGCAAGGAGTCACCTATTCATTTTGTTAAATTCAAAATATATTAATGATTTCTTGAAACACTGTCATTAACAATTCGAGGCGTAACAAAAATCAGTAACTCACGCTTGTTATCTGATTTTACATCTTTACGGAATAAACGGCCTAAATAAGGTAGATCGCCCAGGAAAGGCACCTTAGTTTGTGCATTTCGAGTTTCTTGCTCAAAAATACCCCCTAACACTACTGTTTCACCATTATCAACCAGTACATTAGTATTGATCTGGTTTTTATTTATCGTTAACTGTCCAGTGGGTGTCGGATTTCCTGGTGAGTCACTGGTAATATTCAACTCCATCTGTACCTTGCCATCTGGGGTAATACTTGGTGTAACGTCCAGACTTAAAGTTGCATCAATAAATTCAGTAGTTGAAACTGCATTAGCACCACCACCTTCTGCGGACTGATATGGAATTTGCGAACCAGAAGCCACAGTTGCTTTTTGCTTATCAGCAGTGAGCACTTTCGGCGTAGAAATCACTTCACCATAACCGTCTGCCTGTAGTGCAGAAAGTTCAAGATCCAGCATAAAATCTGAAAGGCTGATTAAGCCAAAAGCAATACGGCTTGCTCCTTGACTGGTTACCCCTAAGTCTACATTTAGGTTATCCGGGCGTTGAATATCATAGGTAAATCCCCCTAAATCACTTTCTTGAGGATCTCTCAAATCCCATAGAGTAGTGTCACTCCCCCCTACAAGAAGGTGATTATTATTGGTAATCCCTTGAGATAGGATTCCCCACTTCACCCCCATTTCTTTAGTAAAGTCAGTGGTTGCACGGACAATACGCGCCTCTACCATCACCTGCTTCACTTGCACATCAAGTAGATCGACCATATTGCGAATTTTATCAATAAATGGCTGGGTATCATTCACAATAATGGTATTGGTACGAGCATCAATAGAGATAGAGCCACGTGAACTTAATAAACTTTCTTTATCATCGTTATTAGTACTATTACTTGAATTACCTGATCCTGATGCACTTTTATTTTGAGTAATCAGTTTTTCAATATCTGCTGCTTTTGCATAACTGAGCTGCATATATTCAGTTTGAATCGGTGCAAGTGCAACGCTTTGTTTTAAAGCCTTAGCTTCTTCTTCTTCGGCCTTAATTAGTTCTGCCACTGGTGCAATCCAGATCACATTACCATTACGGCGTTTATCCAGATTTTTGGTTTTTAACACGATATCTAAAGCCTGATCCCAAGGTACTTCCTTGAGGCGTAAGGTAATATTACCCTGTACGCTATCTGCAGCAACCATATTAATATCGGTAAAATCAGCTAATAGCTGTAAAACACGACGGACTTCAATATCTTGGAAATCGAGGGAAATTTTCTTGCCTGTATAAGCGACTGATTTAGGACGTAAAGGCCCTTTAACTTCTGGACGCTTCAAACTAATCGTCAGCTTATTATCAGTTTGAAAAGCCATATATTCATAGCTTTCCGCAGATTGAATGGTAATTACACCTGAGCCATTCTGATTGACTGCGTCTACACTCGAAACTGGTGTAGCAAAATCATTCACATTTAAGCGACGGGTCAAATGTGCCGGAATCTTGGAGCCCAGAGTCCGCACAATCACTTTGGTTCCCTGCTGCTGTACATCGACTGGTGTGTTCTGACCTGCCAGATCAATTACCACCAGTCCTTCACCTTGCGCACCCCGCTGGAAACCAATATTAGTAATCCCCTGAGCGACCTGTTGTTGTACAGGCTGAGCAATAGCGACTGGAGTAGCAGAATTAATTTTTAAAATAAAGGTATTGCCTTCCACACGCGTCGTAAATGCACCTGCATTAGCGAGATTCACCGTCAGTCGAGAACGCTGTGCATCTGAGCTAACATCCACTGAACTGGCTTCAGCAGTTGCGACTGGAATACTAGACTGTTTTAGATTTTGTTGGGCCTCATTAAAATCCAGAATCAGGCGTGATGGAGATTCAAGCTGATAAGCTTGAGGCTGAGGTGGCAAGCCATTAAACATCACCCGGATTTCAGTTCCCTGTCCAGGAATTTGCATTGGCACTACATTGGTCATTGAAACCTGCGCACTCGCTGCTTGCATCACAGCAATCGCGACAGCCCCCATAGAAAACTGACGAAACACATGATTCATTGTATTAGCATCCCCAAAAATAAATTCTTTAATACTCTTATTCATTTTTATTCCTTAAAACTTATGGCGCTGGCCCAATCAAAACCAGACTTCGTGGTCGTTCCACATATCCCTCACGGCCATCTGGAATAATCTCAATCAAGTCAATCTGTGTCGGCGTAATTCTCGTTACACGACCATGATTAAGTCCCATATAGCTGCCACGTTGTATCCGTTCAATTTCCCCATCAGGCGTTTGAATTAGAGCCAGAATCTGCCCCGCCTGATTCCGCATACTGCCTTTCATGCTTAAGGTCTCTAGTGGATAACTCTCTAAAGGCTGTAATTGGCGTGACAAGTTCGGATAAACTCGCTTACCTGCCATAATTTTCAATTCAGCCGCTAAAGAGCTCGGCAGAAAAGGACTTTTCAGCTGATGAGCTGCATAATTAAACATTTCTGTCGGAATAAAATCTGGTGCCGGCTCAATCGGTAATGGCGGTTGATTGCGAATATTGGCCATTTCCTGATTGACTGCATCAATTCTTGATTCGCAGCCCACCAATAAAAATCCGAGCGTTAAAGCTGAAGTAATTTTAATGATATTCATTACTGAGCTCCCTGCATATCAGTTGTAGCCGGAGTAGATGAAGCATCTGCATTACCTACATACCGATAGGTTTTTGCTTTTACCACATAATCAATGACAGGAATTTCAGATTTCTTTTCTTTATTTTCAGTTCCCGTAATCGTGAAGTCATGCAGTGTAACGATGCGCGAAAGCCCTGCAATACTGCTCACAAAAGAACCAAATGCATGATAATCCCCAGTGGCTTCAATCGCGATTGGCTGTTCAATAAAGAATTCCTGCTTGATTTCAGGTTCAAGACGAATATTCTTGAATTTCAGTCCGGAGTTCACTCCACTCAGGTTAATATCTTCAACGAGACCAGGAATTTCAGTTTCTTTCGGCAATTGTTCCAATTGCTGATTAAAACGTGCTTCCATCTCCTGCAACTGAATCTGGTACTGCTGTAAATTACGCAGCTTGGATTCCTTTTCCCGGAATTCATTTAACAGGTTTTGCTCTTGAGCACTGGCTTGTGAAATCGCTTCTATCTTGCCGCGAATAAACCCGAAATACCCCAGCACAAAAACCAGAATAACAATAAAGATCCAGCAGGTGATTTTGACTGATAATGGCCAGCTACCATAATTATTTGGATCTAGTGTATTGAATTGTTGAAAGAACTTTTCAACTGTCATTTTTTTTCTAGGAACAGCCACTACGTCTTGGCTTAATTCATCGAATCCGTCATTACTCATGATGATGCCTCCGCTGTAGTTGTGGCTGGTGTTTGTCCTTCTTTAAGTGTTGGCTCAGCGATTTGATCCAGATCAACCGTGACCGTAAAGCTGCCATAAGATTCTTCTACTCGAGGAATCACTGAGGATGGCGCTTTATCTTTTGGCTCTTCAGCAACCAGGAAAGCATTCATAAATGCATTACGATACCAGGTGGAAGCTTCCAGATTACGTAGCAATTCAGCCACTGTATTCGGACTTTCTGCCTTACCTTCAATGGTGAATTTATCGCCGGTACGCTGAAATTTTGTAATGTACATATTGCCTGGTGTGACCCGTACAATTTCATCAATCAGGTGAACTGCAATCGGCCGTTGAGTCTGTAAACCCTGAATCAGCTTCATACGTTCAACAATTGCATTACGCTGGTCTTGTAAACCATCCAATGCTTTCAGCTGTACATCCAGATTCTGGTTAGTACTGACCACCAGCTGGTTGGCCTGTTCCTGATCCTGAAGTTTTTGATCGTAATAGAACCAGGTTGAACCTGCTGCTGCCAATCCTAGAAAAAGTGCCCCTGCGCAAATCGCTACAAATTCATTATTTCTTTTAATTCTTAGCTCATCGCGCCAAGGGAGTAAGTTAATCTTTGCCATTAATCAAAACTCCTCAATGCCAAACCACATGCAACCATGAGTGAGGACGCGTCATTTTCAATTTTTTTAATATCAATTTGAGGAGAAAAGCCCATTTGCAGGAATGGATTGGCAATCGTGACCCGGTAGCCGAGTTTTTGCTGTAATAGTTTTGCCAGACCTGGAATATTGGCATTCCCCCCTGCCAATAAAATATGGTCAATCTCGTTAAACTGAGATGAAGAGAAGAAGAACTGTAATGAACGCGCTGCCTGCTGCACGACTGCATCCAGGAAAGGTTCCAGCACTTCGATGTCATAATCATCCGGTAAGGCACGGGTTTTTTTAGCACGCCCTGCTTCCTCAAAAGATAACCCATAACGGTTCTGGATTTCCTGAGTCAGCTGCTTACCACCAAAAACCTGCTCACGAGTATAAATGATCTTGTTATTCTGCATGACGGATAAGGTCGTCATACTATGACCAATATCCAGGATCCCGACAGTATTTACCCCCATCGGCAAGGTATCCGAAAACACCTTGAATGCATTTTCTAATGCAAAACTTTCGACATCTGCAATTTTTGGATTGAGATTGGCAATTTGCAGTACTTCAGAACGCGCTTCAACATTTTCGATTCGGGTCGCTACCAACAGGACATTAACCCGGTTCGGATTGGTTAAACGGTCTGGCAGAACTTCAAAGTCCAGACTGGCTTCATCAAGTGGGAAAGGAATATATTGTTCGGCATCTTCACGAATCTGAACTTCACGTTCATCATCCGACATATCGGCATCCATTTCGATGATCTTGGTGATGACCATAGAAGTTGGAATCGCAAAGGCTGACTGACTGGACTGGGTATTGGCCAAATTAATCGCACGCCCCAACGCATCACCCACCGCTTCTGGATTTAAAATATTTTTTTCAACGACACTACTTTCTGGTAATGGGACTAAAGCATAACTTTCTACCCAGTACCGACCGTTCTTTACAGAGAGCTCTAAAACTTTAACAGAAGTCGAACTAATATCGACTCCTATTAACCCCTTATTTGGCTTACGATATAACCTGCGCACAATACAATTCCTATTATTTTTTTATCCCCAATAAAAACAAACTCACCAATCTGTGCCGGCCTATAATTTTATACAGATACAATAACTCATCTAACAATATGTATATCTAAAGGATATACTGACCGGTAATTAGTTTGCCATTAGCTCTTATTAAAACTTACTTGTTATGAAAAAGCTATCTTGTTCAGGCCTTGTTCATCCATTTTTTTTGATCATTATCATTATTTTGATCTCAATTCCGATGGGTTTCTATGGCATGTATCTCTATATTGCCCCATCTTTGCCTGAAATGTCTACGCTTAAAAAGGCACCTTTATTAAAGCCTTTACAAGTTTTTAGCTCAGATAATGAGCTCATTGCAGAGTATGGTGGCAAGCTTTCTGTTCCTGTGAATTATGAACAGATTCCGAAAGAATTTATTCACGCCTTCCTCGCTGCAGAAGATTCCAGTTTCTTCGAACACAGCGGGATCAGTTTTAAAGGCTTAGGACGTGCAGTCAGTGAAACCATTACCGGCTCTGATGTACAGACTGGTGGTTCGACCATTACCATGCAGGTCGCTAAAAACTACTATTTAAGTCCCGAACGTACTTTAAAGCGTAAGCTGACTGAAATTTTCCTGGCACGTAAAATAGAACAGAATTTAAGTAAAGAAGAAATTCTGACTTTATATGTCAATAAAATTTTCTTGGGGAAAAATGCTTACGGCATTGCGGCAGCAGCGAAAATCTATTACAACAAAAGTTTAGATGAGCTTTCGATTGCGCAAATGGCAATGATTGCTGGCCTACCTAAAGCACCTTCTCGTTATAATCCGGTGGCCAACCCTAAACGTGCATTAGAACGCCGTAACTGGATTTTAGGTCGCATGCTGCAATTGGGGTATCTGAATCAAAGCCAATATCAGGAAGCCATTGCTGAACCGATTAACCTGGATATGCCTGACCGCAGTACGCGTAACAAATTTCCCTACGTCGGTGAAATGGTTCGCTCTGAACTGGTAGAAAATTTTGGTGAACAGGCCATAGATTCAGGTTATAAAGTCTACACAACGATCCATAGTGAACGTCAGGCTTATGCTGAACAGGCGGTACAGGACGGTTTAGAAGCTTATGATCGTCGTCATGGCTGGCGAGGTGCCGAAGCTCATGATCAGCCCCTGCAAAATTTCCGTGTCTATGCCAATACTTATCCTGCTGAAGTGACCAAGGTCAATAATAATAGCTTTGAAGCGTTGATGCAGGATGGTACAACCGTAACTGTGCCTTGGTCAGGCATGTCCTGGGCCCGTCCTTATCGTAGTGCAGATAGTGTAGGTGCTGCACCAAGCAGAGCATCACAGATTGTCAAAGTTAAAGATATTGTTCGTTTAAGGCCTAACGAGAATAAAAGTTCCTGGGCACTGGTACAAACGCCTCAGGTACAGGGCCAATTAATTGCATTGAACCCGAATAATGGTGCGATTGAAGCCATTGTGGGTGGTTATAATTTTTATCAATCCAAATTTAACCGTGCGACTCAAGGCTGGCGTCAGCCGGGTTCAACTATTAAACCCTTCGTTTACGCTCTGGCTTTAGAACGTGGTATGACTCCACACACCATGGTCAATGATGCACCGATTACTATTGGTAAATGGAGTCCGCGTAATTCGGATGGCCGTTATTTAGGGATGATTCCTTTACGTCGTGCTTTATATCTGTCACGTAACACGGTTTCAGTACGCCTATTACAAACTGTTGGTATTGAGCGTACACGTCAGTTATTTATGGATTTTGGCTTGCAGGATAACCAGATTCCACGGAACTATACCATTGCTCTAGGTACACCTCAGGTTTTACCAATCCAGATGGCTACTGGTTATGCTACGTTCGCCAATGGCGGTTATCGGATTCAGCCACATTTTATTACGCGGATCGAAGATGCCTATGGCAAGACCATTTTTGAGGCTAAGCCTGAATATGCCTGCATCTCGTGTATTAATGCTCAGGAAGAAAGTCCTCAACCAACAGCCGCACTCACTCCTGATGATGAAGCAATTGAAATCAATAACAAGACCCTAGCGCAAAAACCAGAGACACCAAAAATCTCGGCTGAAGACAGTAATTACCGTCAGGCAGAACGTATTTTAAAATCTAGTTCTGCTTATGATATGGCCAATATCCTGCGTGATGTGATTCAGCATGGTACAGGACGTGCTGCTTTAAGAATTGGTCGTAGCGATATTGGGGGTAAAACCGGTACCACCAATGATGCCAAAGATGCCTGGTTTGCAGGTTTTAATGGCAAGCTGGTCACCGTTACCTGGGTCGGTTTCGACCAGCCAAAAACTTTAGGTCGCCGTGAATACGGTGGCGTGGCAGCCTTACCAATCTGGACCGACTTTATGGGTAATGCCTTAAAAGGTACACCAGAAGCTTGGGTTCGCCTGGATCGTAATGCTAAAGCACCTATTAACCGTAATAAAGTAGTGCAAGGTGAGCAGGAACAGCATGATCCGTCTTCTCCACCTTTAGCGACGCCTCTGTATCGCCCTGCCCCGGTTGTAGCACCTAAACGACAAAGCAATGATTTTGAAGATTTGCCTGATCAGGAAATTCGCATACCGGATGATGAAAGAGTGGCCCCAAGAGACCAGCCACCACAGCCAAATCGGGTGGTGGATCCTTTGGAAAACTTGATTGAAGAACTTGAATAATCTGAACCAATAAAAAATCCCTCAATAATGAGGGATTTTTTATTTCTAAATAACCGATTTACTTCTTCTGAAATACATAAATCTGGAATTGGGCCATTAAATCGAATTGATCCTGCTGCTCAAGTGCCAAACGGCGTTCAGGTTTGGCTTTATAAGCATAGGGAGTCATAGCAATCAGGTTTTTTAAATCCGCTTGAGGCAAAGTCATTGGCGCATCAATCACCTGTTCACTTACCAGATTAAATACATCCTGCAACTGCTCAACAAATTTCTGTGGCTCGTGTGCTTTCACTTCCTCAAATAAGGCTTCCCGCATCGCGTACAAATGTTGTGGTGCAGGCGTCACTACCATCAAATAAGATTTTGGCTTTAATACCCGCAAGATTTCCTGTTTCGGAATCGGGCTAAATAAGCTGGTACAGAGATCAATGGATTGATCCAATACCGGCAAGGTTGCCCCTGTCCCTACCACCCAGGTAATTTCTTTATTCAGTTTAGCTGCAACCTGAACTGCATTTTTGGCAATATCTACGCCGACACATTGCATGACTTCAGCCTGCATGGCATTGGTGTAATAGCCTTCGCCACAACCAATATCGAGCAGATTTTCAATCCGCAGCTCACGGATTTTCTTGACCACAGCCTGTTGCAAAGGCGCATAATGGCCTGCACTCAGAAATGCACGGCGTGCCTGCACAGATTCAGGCGTATCGCCCGGATTTTTACTATGTTTATGCTGCACCACATGCAGGTTCACATAACCCTGCTTGGCTACATCATAGCTATGCTGATTGTCACAGCGCCATGTACGTTCATTTAAGCGTAACTGCTCACGACAAACAGGACACATCAGTAGGTTCATTTTTAAATTTCTCCAAAACAAAAAAGCCGGCATGCGCCGACTTTTTCAAATGCATTTCTTAGCGTAATTTTAAGGTCATTAGGCCAAAAACTACCAGCATAATTGTAATAATCCAGAAACGGATGACGACTTGAGTTTCACGCCAACCTTTCTTTTCATAATGGTGATGCAAAGGTGCCATCAGGAATACCCGTTTATTACGCATTCTTAATGAACCGATTTGCAGGAAGACTGAAATTGCTTCCACCAGGAATACACCTGCCATAATCGCAAACACGATTTCCTGACGCACCATCACGGCAATCGTACCCAGCATCGCACCTAAAGATAACGCACCCACATCACCCATAAACACTTGAGCTGGATGAGCGTTATACCAGAGGAATGCCAGACCGGCACCGATCATCGCAGCACAGATCACCACCAGTTCAGAAGAATATTTCACATAAGGAATATGTAAGTAGTTAGCGAAACGTACATCGCCTGCCAAATAAGCAAATACCCCTAAACCTGCCGCAACCAGGACAATTGGCATAATTGCCAGACCATCCAGACCATCGGTCAGGTTTACGGCATTGGATGCACCATTAATCACGAAGTAAGTGAAAATAATGAAGCCAATTCCCAGCGGAATCACAGACAATGGAATGGTGTGATCCTTAAAGAATGGAATCAACACATCCAGCATGTTGGCAGTCACAACTGGATTCGGTTGCTGCTGTGCGATCACATACAGTGCAATACCAGCACCGATTGAACCTACAGACGTCCAAAAGAATTTCTTGCGTGCAGGTAAACCGGCATTGTCCTTATAACGGATTTTAATCCAGTCATCCGCCCAGCCAACGGCGCCGAAAATCACCATTACCGAGAGCACAATCCAGACATAAGGATTCGTCAGGTCCGCCCACAGTAAGGTGGAGATCCCGATCGAGAGCAGGATTAATACCCCACCCATGGTCGGTGTACCCATTTTCTTGGCATGATTCTCAGGAGCAAACGAACTTACTGCCTGACCATATTTTAGTGCCTGCAATTTGCGGATCATGATCGGACCCAAGACCAAACCGATAGTCATTGCGGTCAAGACGCTGAGCAAAGCACGTAAAGTTAGATAACGAACCACCTGAAACGTGCTATCAAAGCCCGCCAGCTGGTCAAATAGCCATAACAGCATTTAGAGTTTCTCCATCAATGCAGCCATTAATGTTTCCATATGGGTAAAACGCGACCCTTTAAATAGAAAAGACATTGGCTGGGGATGATGTGTTTCAATCAAATCAATTAAAAATGGTAAAGCCTGCTCCTGATTGAGGAAAGCCTGCATCTTCTTACCATATTGCGTACTACGTGCACCTTCTTGTGCAGCTGGAGCAAATTCACCCACAGCCACCACAAAATTAATGCCTTTGACCGATACCAGATCCCGACCAAGTTTATAATGCTCGATCGCGGCAGATGAACCCAGTTCACCGATATCACCGGTCACCATCACTCGAATACCCTGCTGCTGCGCTAAAACTTCAGCCGCTGCACGCATCGAGCTTGGATTGGCATTGTAGGTATCATCAATAAATAAAAATTCTTTGTGCGGAATAAAGTTCAAACGACCTTTGGCACCAACGGCCTGTTCAAGGCCAGCCACGATATCATTCAGACTGATACCAATCGCCAAAGAAAAAGCCACTGCTGCAGTTGCGTTTTGCACATTGTGTTCACCAGCAAATGGCAGATTTACGGTTTTACTGCCTTGCGGTGTATTTAGCGTGAAAGTCACAGATTGCGGATGTAGTTCTACGTCAGTCGCGTAGACGTCACCACCCTGACCAAAACTTAGGGTCTTCTCTGTTTTGACGGCTGCACGGATCTGCTCGGCGTAATCATCTGCTGCGGGCACAATCGAAGTTTCAGAAATATGCGAATAGATTTCAGACTTGGCGCGACAAATCCCATCACGACCACCAAACTCACCCAAATGTGCGGTACCGATATTAATGATACCGGCCACATGCGGCTGTACCAGATTGGAAGTGTAATCAATTTCACCCTGATGGCTCGCACCCAGCTCCATCACCGCATACTGATGTTCAGCACGCAGTTCCAGCAACATCATTGGGACACCCAAATCATTATTCAGGTTACCGCGAGTGACTAAAGTCGGTGCCAGACGTGACAAGATACTGCCCAGCATTTCCTTGGTCGTGGTTTTACCGCTACTGCCTGTCAAAGCAATGACTTTAAGCTGTGAGTTTTGCTGACGACGATAAGCGCCAAGATGACCCAGTGCCAGACGAGTGTCTTCAACTACTAGCTGGCAAATCTCTGCATCAACAGGTCGACTGACAATTGCGACTCCACAGCCCTTCTCAGCCACTTGGGCGATAAAGTCATGCGCATCAAAACGCTCACCTTTAAGTGCCAAAAAAACATCACCTGCTTCGGCATAACGGGAATCAGTTAAAATCCGCTTAATCTGACCTTCAGGTTTTTTATCATTCAGCCAATAACCCTGAGTGGCTTGCTGTAACTGTTCAATTGTCCATGGCTCTAGAGGCACGGTACTTGTTGTTGAAGTATGCATGTGAAATCCTAATGCGCTGGAAATGCTAAATCACGGTTGTGATGCTGGGCATCAATCGCGGCCTGTACCTCGACCACATCATCAAACCAATGTCGCACCCCATCAATCTCCTGATAATTTTCGTGTCCCTTACCGGCAATCACCACAATGTCACCTGGCTGTGCCTGGTCGACTACAAAGCGGATTGCTTCACGACGGTCATGAATTTCATGATAGGTTTTGTCTGAAAAATCGATACCCTGCTTCATGTCAGCGAAAATCTGGTTTGGATCTTCAGTACGTGGATTGTCCGAAGTCAGCACTGCAATATCAGCACCTTCGAGGGCCGCTTGAGTCATCAACGGACGTTTGCCACGATCACGATCACCGCCACAACCAAAAGCAACCCAGAGTTTTTGACTGACATGGCGCTTCAGCGTAAGCAAGACCTGAGTGAGGGCATCTGGAGTATGTGCATAATCCACAACAAATAAACGCTCATCATCACGAATGACCTGCATACGGCCTGGAGCACCTTTCAGCTCGGGCACAGTTGCAATTAAATCGGCTAATGCAAAACCGGCTTGCTCTGCCACAACCAGGCTCGCAACCAGATTTTCGATATTGAAATGACCCAGCAAAGGACTATGCACAGTAAATGTATCTTGTGCAGTGATCAATTTAAATTCAGCACCGGAAATACTGTATTGGATATCCTGAACCTGATAATCAGCTGCTTGTGACAAAGAATAAGTCAGAATTTTCGGCTGATTCGGATTGGCTTTTGCAGCATTCAGCATCACTTTTGCATGTGCGTCATCAATATTGATAACTGCAACTTTCAGAGATTCAAAACTGAATAAACGCGATTTTGCTTCTGCATAAGCTTCCAACGTACCGTGATAGTCGAGATGGTCACGGCTTAAATTGCTATAAGCCGCAATTTCAATCGCACACCCATTCAGACGGCCCTGCTCCAGACCATGCGAACTCGCCTCAATTGAAGCAAATTCCGCACCTGCCTGTGCATAAGCATGCAAGGCATTTTGCAATTGCAGGGCATCAAGGGTGGTATGAGAAGAGGCTTCCAGATTCGGCAAAATACCATTCCCAGTAGTCCCCATAACTGCACAAGCTTTGCCTTGCAGCATCAGCAACTCAGCAACCAGACGGGAAATTGTGGTTTTACCATTGGTACCAGTTACGGCCAGAATACGGGCAGCCTTGACTGGCTGAGTCGCTTGCAGATAGCGCTTTTGCCACTCGCCCATCAAGTGACGGACATTGGGTACTACCAAAGCTGGAGTAACACCTAGCTCTTGTTCTGAAATTACGGCCAGTGCACCCAATGACAGGGCTTTTTTGGCATATTCTGCGGTTTTTTCAGGTTGAGACAAGCTGGTCAGAGCAATAAAAATTTGCCCCAGTTTAACTTTGCGGCTGTCCAGTTCGAAACCCTGAAAGGATTGTCGCATCCACTCAGCAGGTTCTTGAACGGCGTAGAGATCTTGAAATGTAATGGACATTGATCACCTATTTACTGGACTTTGGGAGATTCTAAAGGTTTGTCCAACGGGACATTTAGCAGGCGTAAAGATTCCTGCATCACACGGGCAAAGACAGGTGCAGATACCGTACCACCATAATAAGACCCTTGCGGATTTTCCACGACCACCACCATAGCAATACGCGGATCACTCACGGGTGCTACACCAGCAAATAAAGCACGGTATTCACTGGTTGAATAGCCTTTACGGTCGGCACGCAATTTATGCGCAGTACCGGTTTTACCTGCAACACGATAACCAGGTACGGTTGCACGGGTTGCTGTACCACCAGGCAGAGTTGCTGTTTCCATCATCAGCAGAACCTGTTCTGCGATTTGTGGATCAATCATCTGCTCGCCCTGTGGCTGTTCTTCTAATTTATACAGGCTTAAAGGCACTTTCACACCTTTGTTCGCCAGCATGGCATAGGCATCAGCCAGTTGCAGCACAGTCGCATTCAGACCATAACCATAGGCCATAGTTGCTACTTCAGATACATTCCATTTACTTGGCGGCAGAATCAAACCGGAACTTTCACCCGGAAATTTCACTGCGGAACGCTGACCAAAACCAAGACGTTTATAGAAAGTCGGTAAAGTTTCATACGGCAGTGACAGAGCTAATTTAGCTACCCCGACGTTTGATGATTTCTGGATAATCCCACCCAACGTCAACTGACCATAGTTATGCGTATCACGAATAGTGTGGTTTCCGACCCGCATACTACCTGGACTCGTATTGATGACCGAATTGGCCGTATATTTCCCGCTCTCTAGAGCCATCGCCACAGTTAGCGGCTTCATGGTTGAACCCGGCTCGAAGGAATCGACAGCGCCACGATTACGCATTGCGTCTTTATTTAATAAGCCATTCTTGTCATTCGGGTTATAAGAGGGCCAAGAAGACATTGCCAGAATTTCACCGGTTTTGACGTCGACTGCAATCGCTGTTGCGGAGCGGGCATTATTGGCGACGCCTGCTGCAGTCAGTTCACGATACATAATGTACTGTAAACGTGAGTCGATACTCAGGGTAATGTTTTCACCTGGCTCAACTTCTTTAATCACTTCCGGTTCTTTAACCCGGTTGCCTTTTTTGTCACGGATAATCTGCTGTTCACCATCCTGACCGGCAAGACGGGTATTCAGCTGCATCTCCAGACCTTCGATCCCAATTCCCTCACTATTGGTCAGACCAATAATCTGGGAGTTTGGCTGGGGCTGAGGATAATAGCGCTTATAGTTTTTCTCGGTATACACACCTTGGAAATTACGCTTCATGATCAGTTCCGCCTGTTGTGGCGGCACTTCTTTTTTCAGGATCAGATAACGTGAACGTGGACGCTCTTCCATCTTTTTGCGCAATTCAGCACGATCCATGCCCACTGCATCAGCCAGCTCATCCAGATTCAGGTTTTTATCTGGGAGCTGGCGTTTTAGTTTACGGCTATTCGGCTCTTTCTGTAGCGCCAGCATGGTTTCATCATAGAGTCTTTTATTATCAAAATAGTCACGTGGGTCAATCACGATTTTCATAATCGGCGTACTGATCGCCAGTGGAATACCATTACGATCATAAATTACGCCACGCATGGCCTTGATGGTATTGGTTCGTAAAATATTGGCATTGGCTTTATTTTGCAGAAAATCCTTATTAATAATCTGCACATAGAAAGCTCGGCCGATTAGTGTCACAAAACACAGCAGCACCACGGCCCACATGATGTAAAAACGGTTGATATAAACATTTAAGGCATTTTTCTCGGTGACGGACTGCTTTTTACGTACCGGTTGCTTCTTTCTCTTGTCTACCATGTTCGAGCGCTAGCCTTATTTTTTCTCATCTGAAGGTTGTGGTAAGGAAATCACGACACTCTGTGAAATCGGAGGTGAATACATCCTTAACTGGGTCACTGCACGGGTACCAATCTGCGCGGTCGCACCGAAAGTCTGCTGTTCAATCAGCAAACGTCCCCACTCTGCATTCAGGTCATCCCGTTCGCGCAGATAGGTACTTAGTTTGCGGTTATCCTGACGGTATTCAAAGACTTGGAAGACGACAAATACCGCACTGATGAAGACCATCAATATCAATATGAGGTAAATAATGACTTTTTTCAGCCATAACTTTTCTGTTTTTTTATCAACCACTTCAGTTTTCATGATGTGCCTATTAAGCTAAACGTTCTGCCACGCGCAGCCATGCGCTACGTGAACGAGGATTGGCTTTAACTTCCTCATCACTTGCCTTGACCCGGGCGATTTTCTTTAAACGTCGCGTATCCTTTTGTTGTTGCGGCATTCCCCAGCCTGAATCTTCTTCAAGCGTTGATTCTTTTTGAATAAACTGTTTAATCAACCGGTCTTCTAATGAATGAAAGCTGATCACAGCCAAACGTCCCTCTGGTTTTAAAATTTCAACCGCTTGAGGGAGGAAAGTTTCAATATCTTCTAATTCTTTATTAATAGCAATACGAATTGCCTGGAAAGTTCGGGTGGCAGCATGTTTATTTTTTTCCCATTTTGGATGGGCAACTTTCACAATTTCCGCCAGTTTGGCTGTGGTATCAATATATCCGGCAGCCTTGATCGCTTTGGCTATACGACGACTATAACGCTCTTCCCCATACTGAAAAATCACATTGGCCAGTGCTTCTTCTTCAATATCCACCAGCCATTCTGCTGCAGTCGGACCTTGCGAGTTGTCCATACGCATATCCAGCGGGCCATCTTTCATAAAGCTGAAACCGCGTTCTGCCTGATCCAGCTGCGGTGAAGACACCCCTAAGTCAGCCATCACACCATCTACACTTTCAATACCCTGCTCAGCTAATGCCTGTTTTAAATCAGCGAAGCTGGCATGGATAATTTTAAAACGTGAATCTCCCTGTTCCAGTTCTGCGGCAACAGCCAATGCTTGCGGGTCTTTATCGAAAGCATAGACGCGTGCATTTTCATCTAATTTGGAAAGTAATAAACGTGTATGCCCACCGCGACCAAAGGTTCCATCCACATAAATTCCCGTATTGCGACCAGCCAGTAAGGCATCAATCGTTTCGTGAAGTAATACAGAAATATGTGACATAAAAACTCAATCAATAGGGCGAAAAATTTAACTGCACATTATCACTCTGTTTAGCTAAAGCTCCAAACGACTTTTTGTAGATAAATATTAATTTCTATAGAGAAAACCGTTTTTATTTTTCGACAGCCGATAAAAAAGCCTCCATCGAGGAAGCTTTTTTATATTTTAAATTTATTTTCTAATCAACAGATTAACGCTTCGAGTTATAGATCTGGTCGAAGATTGCGCCATTCACAAAGTGAGTTTTCTGTGCATTGGCCCAGCCACCGAATACTTCATCAATGGTAAAGGTTTTAATTTTTGGGAACTGTGATGAATATTTGGCTAATACTTTCTCATTACGTGGACGGTAGAAATGTCGTGCTGCCATGTCCTGACCAAGTGGAGAGTAAAGATAGTTGATATAACCTTTAGCTAACCATTTATTGCCATTTTTATCTACGGTACGATCTACGATGGCTACAGAGGGTTCAGTCAGAATGGTCAAAGATGGATAAACGATATCAAACTTATTTTTACCGAGAGTTTTTTGTGTTACTAGGGCTTCATTTTCCCAAGTTAACAACACATCACCAATATTACGTTCAGCAAATGTGGTCATCGATGCACGTGCAGCAGAGTCCATCACTTTGACGTTTTTATAAAGCTTGCCGACAAATTCTTGGGCTTTGGCTTTGCTACCACCCGGCTGTTTCTCTGCATAACCCCAAGCTGACAGATAAACCCAACGTGGCAAGCCACCAGTTTTCGGATTTGGTGTAATAATTTCTACACCCGGTTTAGTCAGATCTTTCCAGTCTTTAATTCCTTTGGGGTTATCCTTACGTACCATGAAGACAATCGTTGAAGTATAAGGTGCAGAATTGTGCGGGAACTCTTTTTGCCAGCCTGGCTGGATCTGACCAGATCTTACGATCTCTTCAATATCGTTTGCCAATGCCAAGGTCACCACATCACCTTTTAAACCGTCAACCACAGAACGGGCCTGTTTACCTGAACCGCCGTGAGACTGTTTAAAGTTCACATCAATACCGGTTCGTTTTTTCCAGTAGGCACCAAAAGATTTGTTGAATTCGTCATAGAATTCACGGGTCGCATCATAAGAAACGTTCAGGAATTCACGATCCGCGGCTTGGCTCGCAGTTGCAGTATATGTCAGACCTGTTGCCAATAAGGCAGCACTAACCAGTGATTTTAATTGAGTTTTCATAAGAGCATCGGGAGATTATCTTCATTAGATATAACTATATGAAATAAAATTATTTTTCGCAATTGAGCAAACAAAGTGCATACAGGGTAATATTTAGTTATTTTTTGTTTTAATTTCATGTTTTATATAATAAAAATATCTAAATTAAAGGCTTATTCTATTTTTATAGCATTTTATGCTTTAGATATAAAAAAAACGGATAATAAATTATCCGCTTTCTACTTATGGTTCAGTAATTAGAATTATTTACGGTTTTCCGCAGAGATTTGATCGTAGATGGCTCCATTCACAAAATGGGTTTTCTGCGCTTTTGCCCAGCCGCCAAAGACTTTATCAATGGTAAAAGTCTGGATTTTTGGGAATTGCGCCGCATATTTTGCTGCTGCTTTAGCATCACGTGGACGGAAGTAATATTTCGCTGCCAGCTCCTGCCCTTTTGGTGAATATAATTGACATACTCCCACCACTTTCGTTTTCACTCAAGTGGGGGATTCTAAAAGCAAAGCTCTTAGGCGACTTCCTCACGGATTTCGCTTGCTTTCTGCTTCTTAGGGCGACCTTTACCGCATCCACCCTCCACAGACAAAACGGCATGTCCTGCCGACAATATATTACGAGATGCGTTTAAATCCGCATTCGCAACATAACCGCATCCGACACACTCAAATTTAGCTTGAGTTTGTCGGTTTTCTTTTGCTACATGACCACATTCACAGCAGGTTTGACTTGTGTACTTCGGATCAACTTTTACAAGTAATCCACCTCGCCATTGTTGCTTATATTCCAACATACTAACGAGCATGCCCCAACCTTGATCTAGGATTGATTTGTTTAAGCCTGACTTAGCTTTTACATTCTTTCCTTGATTTTCGATTGTGCCACTTGCTGACTTCGACATATTTGCTACTTTTAAATCCTCAACAGCAATCATTGCGTGGTTTTTGCTGAGCGTTGTAGTGATTTTTTGCAAGTAGTCATGACGAATATTGGCAATGTGATGATGTAGTTTATTGATTTTAAAATTCAGTTTTTTCCAATTTTGACTAAATTTAACTTTCTTTCTCTGCTTCCGTTGAAGTCTAGCTAATTTAATCTGATTGGTTTTAAAGCTATTGATCGGGTCAAAGACCTGACCATTTGAGGTAGTGATTAATTTCTTAACACCAAGATCAACACCAATCGCTGATTTTGATGGGTGGATCGGCATTTCAGTAAGTTCTGTTTCAGTACAGAATGAAACGTACCAACGTCCTGACACCTTACTGATCGTCACATTTTTTATTGTGCCTAGAATCTCTTGCGACTTCCTGAATTTAATAACACCTACGCCATTAGGGAGTTTGAGTTTATTTCCTTTAACCCAACAGTATTTATCGAATTGTACAAGGCGAATGGAATCATAACCGTCTGATTTTTTCTTAAATCTAGGCATAAGTGGGCGCAACTGAACCTCAGTACCATCAGCCAATTTAAAAAATTTAGGTTTCTTAGGTTTGCGCTTTTTTTCTTTTAGTCGAGCATGTTCTTTAGGGTTGAAAAACTTCCCCCATGCTGATGCAAGATCACGAACTTTTTGTTGAAGTGACACAGCATTTGAATTTCCATCTAAAAAGCTAAACTGAGGATTCTTTTTCAGTGCTGTTATCTTTTTTACTAGATTCACCGCATTAATGTGTTTATTTTGAGCAAACATTTCAAATGAAATTGCTAATATTTGATTCCAAACAAAGCGTGCAGAGCCAACGAGATTATTTAAAATAACCTCTTGCTCGACATTAGGCTCAAGCCTAAATTTATACGCTTTATTGATTTTCATTAATGAGTGTGTATCTGGTAATATGGTGCTGATTCTAACATTTTAGGTATATTTTTTCAATGAGTGAGATATATAAAAACCGACATTCAGCCTTTAATCTTCATGTTCATTTAGTTTTTATAACGAAATATCGAAAAAAAATACTAGGTGAGTTGCATCATAAATATTTCAATGAGTGTGCAACTGAAATATGTAAAGATTTTGATGCTGAATTAAAGGAATGTAATGGTGAATCCGACCATGTTCACATGCTTATTCAGTATCCACCAACGGTACAGTTAAGCAAATTGGTTAATAATTTAAAGTCTGTAACAAGTAGAAGAATGCGAAATGAGTTTTTAGACTTGAGAGGGAATTATACAAAACCTGTTTTATGGTCAAGATCATATTTTGCAGGGTCTTGTGGTGGTGCGCCTTTGGAAATAATCAAACAATATATTCAGAATCAACAAGGTTGAAATTTGTGAAATTCACCTCCACCCTGACTGACGGGTGGAGTCCTCTTTCACTTGGAGATAGTAGAAGTTATTATCTTTTTCATGATGGGCACTCATTGCTAATTTACTCAGCACTATATAAACAAAAAAATTACTTAACAATCATGTGTTTATAATATTTTATCCAATCATATTCTATTTTTGATATATATGCTCACAATTCATTTCGGATACATTTTCCCCTAAAAATTTAATATCCTGCTACAATATAAGACAGTTCTTCACGATCTCTACACAGTTATCTGTTACAAATAGGCAACTTAAATGTGGAAATCCTGAGATTTAGTAATTTTCCACAGAGAAATATTAGTTTTTTGTAAAAAATGTGACTTGGTTCTACTTTTTCATATCTGAATGTGATTAGATTGTAGCCAGTATTATAACAACATTTTTAACAAAACAAGATTAACCAAAGCCAAGGAGGAAGTTTGGATATGAAATTTAAAATATTTACAGCCAGCATCCTAAGTCTTATCACGCTGTTCTCGATTCAACTTGGCCATGCCGTAGTTGTGAAAACAGAGCTACCTAAAGCCTCTGTAAGTGCAATTGAAGTGAAAACCTCACCAATTGAAAAAGCAATTCAGCAACATAAAGCTGATAAAAATGCTTTTCATACTGAGGATGAACTTAAAGCGCTGACTGCGTTCAAATCAAATCCGACTCAAAGCTTTTTTGCAGCTCAAAACTTGCGCTTTACCCGCTTTGTGCAAAGTATCTTTTCTCCGAGCAATTCATAAGACTTAGTTTTAGTTCTCCACATTCGTTATATTTTGCTCATCCTGAAAAGCCGCATCATTCAATGTTGAATAAAGCATTAAGTGATGTGGCTTTTTCGTTATAATAGCTGCAATTTTATATTTAAGATTAGATCCGGTTATGACTGTTCGTACTCGTATTGCACCTTCTCCTACCGGTTTCCCGCATGTGGGAACTGCCTATATTGCCCTGTTCAACCTGTGTTTTGCCAAACAGCACGGTGGCGAATTCATTCTTCGTATTGAAGATACGGATCAGCTGCGTTCTACTCCTGAATCTGAAAAAATGATTCTGGACTCCCTACGCTGGTTAGGCCTGAACTGGTCAGAAGGTCCAGATGTCAGTGGTCCACATGCACCGTACCGTCAGTCAGAACGCATGAGCATCTATAAAAAATACGCAGAAGAACTGGTAGATAAAGGTCATGCCTTCTACTGCTTCGCAACAGCGCAAGAACTGGATGAAATGCGTGCTGAACAGCAGGCTCGTGGCGAAACTCCACGCTATGATGGCCGCGGTCTAAAACTGTCTAAAGAAGAAGTGGCACGTCGTCTGGCAGCTGGTGAACCGCACGTGATCCGTATGAAAGTGCCGACTGAAGGGGTATGTACCTTTAATGACATGCTCCGTGGTGAAGTAGAAATTCCATGGGCGCAAGTCGACATGCAAATTCTGCTAAAAACGGATGGTCTGCCAACTTACCATTTGGCAAACGTGGTTGATGATCACCTGATGCAAATTACGCATGTGATTCGTGGTGAAGAATGGATTCCATCTGCACCGAAACATCAGTTGCTGTACAAATACTTTGGTTGGGACATGCCAGTCCTGTGCCACATGCCTCTACTGCGTAACCCAGACAAATCAAAACTGTCTAAACGTAAGAACCCGACCTCAATTAACTACTACAAAGATATCGGCGTATTGCCAGAAGCATTGCTGAACTATCTAGGCCGTATGGGCTGGTCAATGCCAGATGAGCGTGAAAAATTCACTTTGGCTGAAATGATTGAACACTTTGACATTAACCGTGTCTCTCTGGGTGGTCCTATCTTCGATATTGAGAAACTCAACTGGTTAAATGGCCAATGGATTAAAGCTCTCTCTCCTGCTGAACTGTTAGATACCTTACTGGCTTGGAAAGCAGACCGTGCCAAACTGGAAGAAATCGCTGCTGCAATTCAACCACGGATCAATCTGCTGTCTGAAGCAGTGAACTGGTCAGCGCACTATTTCAACCATTTCCCGACTTTGACTAAAGAACAGTTCGAAAGCAAAAAACTTTCTGAAGAACAAGTGCGTCAAAGCCTGCAATTTGCGATCTGGCGTCTAGAAAGCCTGTTCACCTGGAACAATGACACTGTTAGCCAAACGTTGATGGATCTGGCGAATCAGATGAGCATTAAATTACGTGACTTTATGCCAGCGTTCTTTATTGCGATTGCCGGTTCAACCGCTTCTACCCCAGTCATGCAGACCATGGTCACTATTGGTCCGGATCTAACTTTTGCCCGTCTGCGCCACGCGCTGGAAGTGGTCGGTGCTCCTAGCAAGAAAGAAGTAAAAGCTTGGGAAAAACTGAATGAGAGTCTGAAACTGCCGAAAAATGAAGCAGTTGATCAAGCTTAATTTATTTTTTAGTTGACGTCTAAGCGTTATATCCATAATATAGCGCTCACACAGACTGGGGTCATAGCTCAGTTGGTAGAGCGCTACAATGGCATTGTAGAGGTCAGGAGTTCGATCCTCCTTGACTCCACCAAATAAGTCTTGCTTTACCTATGTATTTGCCTCATTTGTCCCTATCGTCTAGAGGCCTAGGACATCGCCCTTTCACGGCGGTAACCGGGGTTCGAATCCCCGTAGGGACGCCATATTCAAGATGGCAACATCTTAATAAAAAACCCAAGCATTGTGACTTGGGTTTTTTATTGTCTGTCTGTTTTATATTGGCGGTATTTCGGTTTTTGCGTATCTTCCGATAAAATAATCAGTAATTTAGAATTTTGGAGTAGTAATGCAATATCGTTGCCCTAAATGTCAAAGCCCAAAAATCATGCCCGTTGCTCAGCCAGGTCAACCGGCGGCGCGCCCAGTCGTGCCTAAAAGCCTGATCATGCTGGTGCCTGCCCTGTTTGTATTATTGCTGCTGGTCATCATTAGCATCGCGATGTGGATTTTTGGAGATGGTGCAGGTACGACTTTACAGACCGCTACTGTGATCGTGTTTATTATCTGTCTGATCGCAGGCTTCATGTTCTATAAAGATTTGCCTGATTTTAAAATTTCCATGCAGGCTTTCATGCAAAGCCAAAAGAAATGGAAATGCCGTGAATGCAATCATGAGTGGGAAATCTGATTTCTAGAGTTCACTCATTTTCAAAGCCGAAAAATCTTGCATGTTTATGCAAGATTTTTTTATTAGTAAAACTAAATCTTCTAACCCCTAATATCAAAATGTCGACTAGAACAACAAATTCATATTTCTTCCAATTTGCTTCACTTTTAAAATGAAGTTTTTTTATTTCTACTGCTTGTTTTTGCTCATTAAATACACAAAAATATCAACATGAGACTAAAAGCATGTAATTCATTACCGAAATAAAACCGCTTTATATTGTAGTCTTTAGTGGATAGTTTAATTAATTGTTAATAATGGCAAAGGTGAGGAATAAAAATGCTTAAACTTAAAAAAGTCATACATTTTCTGTTTTCTCATGATGAGCCAACAGGTTCAGAAATGGAAAATTATATTTCTGAAGCAGACACCTATTATCTGGAAGCTGTACAGTTTGAAAAGCTTTGCCATATTTTAAAGCAACGCCAAGCTGAACAATTTCAAATTACGCAGCTAGAGCAGCAAGAAAATTATCAACGCAATGCTTTCTGGAACTACTTAAGTGCAGCAACACGTGGTCACGCCGAAGCGCAATATAGACTGGGTAAACACTTTCTTAAAGGTAGTCTAGGTTTAGATCAGAATTATTTTCATGCTGAGGAATGGCTGAATAAGGCTAAACAGCAAGGTCATTTAAAAGCTGCACAACTGTTATCAAATACTTATAGCCAAATGAGTGTCCAATATTAAAGAAAAAAACCAGCCCGAAAGCTGGTTTTTTTATGCGCTTTGATTAAGCACCAATTTTGCGATATTTCTGACGCTTCGCTGCCAGATCATCGCCATATTTCTTACGGCGATACTCTTCAAACTCGGTATAGTTACCGGTGAAGAATTCTGGAGTCTCATCTTCAAATGACAAGATGTGAGTCGCAATACGGTCCAGGAACCAACGGTCATGCGATACCACCATCACACAGCCCGGGAAGACCAAAATCGCATCTTCTAACGCACGTAAAGTTTCTACGTCCAAGTCGTTTGATGGTTCATCGAGCAGGATTACGTTCGCACCTTGTTGCAGGATTTTCGCAAGTTGTAAACGGTTACGCTCACCACCTGACAATTCACCTACACGTTTTTGCTGATCTTGGCCTTTAAAGTTAAAGCGCCCAATATAAGCACGAGATGCAATTTCGTAATCACCCACTTTCAGGATATCCAGACCGCCAGACACTTCTTCCCAAACGGTTTTATTGTCATCCAGGGTGTCACGAATCTGACCCACATAAGCAACTTTTACAGAATCACCCAAAGTCACTGTACCAGTATCGGGTTGCTGTTCGCCCGTCATCATACGGAACAATGTAGTTTTACCTGCACCGTTTGGACCTACGATACCGACAATCGCTGTTGGTGGTACTGTGAAAGACAAGTCTTTATACAGCAGTTTGTCACCAAACGATTTGCTAATCCCTTCAACTTCAACCACCTTGTTGCCCAGACGCGGACCAGGTGGAATATAGATTTCAGATGTTTCGTTACGTTGCTGGAATTCACGAGAGTTAAGCTCTTCGAAACGCTCCATACGTGCTTTGTTTTTCTTCTGCTGGCCTTTCGCATTTGAACGAACCCATTCAAGTTCTTTTTTCAATGCTTTAGCAAACGATTCTTCCTGCTTGTTCTCTTGTTCTAAACGCGCATTTTTCTGTTCCAGCCAAGAAGAATAGTTACCTTGGTAAGGAATACCATGTCCACGGTCAAGCTCCAGAATCCACTCGGCCACGTTATCAAGGAAGTAACGGTCGTGCGTAATCGCTACGATGGTGCCCGGGAAGTCTTTCAGGAAGCGTTCCAGCCAAGATACAGACTCTGCATCCAAGTGGTTAGTTGGTTCGTCGAGAAGCAGCATGTCTGGTTTAGACAGCAGTAAACGGCACAATGCAACACGACGGCGTTCACCACCTGAAAGCATGGTTACATCTGCATCCCATGCAGGCAGATTTAATGCTGCTGCAGCCTGTTCCAGCTGGTTATTCAGGTTATGCGCATCCCAAGTCTGGATAATTGCTTCCAGTTTTTCCTGCTCTTTTGCTAGTGCATCGAAGTCTGCATCTGGATCTGCATAGTCTGCAAATACCTGATCAAGGCGCTCTAATGCATCAAGTGCTTCACGTACGCCGTCTTCAACGTTGCCACGAACGTCTTTGGTTGGATCAAGTGGTGGTTCTTGCTCGAGGTAACCAATTTTGATACCCGGTTGCGCACGTGCTTCACCAGAGAAATCTTTATCTACGCCCGCCATAATACGAAGCAAAGTAGATTTACCTGCACCGTTCAGACCAAGCACACCAATTTTTGCGCCTGGGAAAAATGATAAGGAGATATCCTTGAGGATTTCGCGCTTTGGCGGAACCATCTTGGACACTCGGTTCATCGTATAAATATATTGGGCCACGTAGGACTCCTCAATTGAAAAACCAAATGGGGGAAGAAACAAACTCCCCCTGCTCAATCATGAGCGAAAAAATAATCGGCTATTATACGCAGAAAGTCTTCAAAACATAAGCCATTCACGTGAAGTTAATGCCTTGTTACAAGTTTAATCCTGTTTATTTTTCAAACAGCATTTCTGACACCTAAACTTGCATTATTTTATTGATGCTATATCGTTAATTAAGATATTCATTTGAATAAATATGCACTTTTCTTCATATTTCAAGTGCTAATATTTGAGCAGTTTCATTACAGCTAAAAACACAAGAAGACCAACGATCATGACTCATAAAGCAGAAACTTTAGCGATTCACGCAGGCTATAGCCCGGAACCTACTACTAAAGCTGTGGCAGTGCCAATTTATCAAACCACCTCATATGCCTTTGACAATACTCAGCACGGTGCCGATCTGTTTGACCTGAAAGTTCAGGGCAATATTTATACCCGCATTATGAACCCTACCACAGCGGTGCTAGAACAACGTATTGCAGCTCTGGAAGGTGGTATTGGTGCGCTGGCTTTAGCTTCGGGTATGGCTGCGATTACCTATGCGATTCAGACCATTGCTGAAGCGGGTGACAATATTGCTTCGGTGTCCACTTTATATGGTGGCACCTATAACCTGTTTGCACATACCCTGCCTAAACAAGGGATCGAAGTTCGCTTCTTTGATTATCAAGACCCGGAAGCATTACGTGGCCTAATTGATGACAAGACCAAACTGGTTTTTGTGGAATCAATTGGAAACCCACTGGGCAATATTATTGACCTCGAAGCGATTTCCAAGATTGCCCATGAATATGGCGTACCAGTCATCGTTGATAATACGGTTGCCACCCCAGTCCTACAAAAATCTTTTGATTTCGGTGCCGACATCGTGGTGCATTCACTCACCAAATACATTGGCGGTCATGGTAATTCGATCGGCGGTATTATCGTGGATAGTGGCAAGTTCCCATGGGGGCAACATGCCGAGCGTTTCCCTGCTCTGAATACACCTGATCCAAGCTATCACGGTGTCAATTATGTCGAAGCTTTAGGTGAAGCTGCCTATATCGCGCGTGCTCGTGTCGTACCTCTGCGTAATACCGGGGCAGCGATCAGCCCGCAAAATGTATTTTTAATTCTGCAAGGCTTGGAAACTTTGAGCCTGCGTATGGAACGTCATACCGAAAATGCGCTGAAGGTTGCAGAATATTTGCAACAACATCCAAAAGTAAAATGGGTCAATTATGCCGGTCTGAAAGATCACCCGCAGCATGCTTTGGCACAAAAATATGTGAAAGGTAAACCGTCTGCCATTCTGACTTTTGGTGTAGAAGGTGGCCGTGAAGGCGGTGCCCGTTTTATCGATGCCCTGCAACTGTTCACCCGTCTGGTCAATATTGGGGATGCTAAGAGTCTCGCCTGTCATCCTGCAACCACCACCCACCGCCAGCTCAATCCTGAAGAGCTCAAATCAGCAGGTGTGAGTGAAGATATGGTTCGCTTATCGATTGGAATTGAACACATTGATGACCTGATTGCGGATCTGGAACAATCTCTTGCAGCAGTTTAAGCGCCATTTTAAAGCAGAAAACTCCAGCAAAAATGCTGGAGTTTTTTTATTTATTTTTTGAATACAATCACTTGCTTTGTGATTTATTTTCATGATAAAAATCAATTGAAACGGCGAACACAATTAGAGCAATTACTCTAATTTTTATTTTATTTTCAATAGTTTAATGTATAGATTTTCTTAAATAATTAGTTATTATATTAGTACTCATCTTCGCTCTTATCTCTTTAGAGCCATCTTTGATTTTTTAATAAAAATAATTTGAACGCAGTCTTCAAATTAGGGATAACAAACGTGAAAACTAGACTACAGAAACAATTGGAAAAACGTATTGCAGGTAAAACTGTTCTCATTACAGGCGCATCCAGTGGTATAGGTTTAACGACGGCACATCAGCTGGCAGATGCTGGCGCACATGTTTTACTGGTCGCGCGTACCAAAGACACCCTAGAACAAGTAAAAAAAGAAATTGAATCCAAAGGCGGTAAAGCTTCAGTATTTCCATGTGATCTCAACAATATGGAATCCATTGATGAAGTGTCCAAACAGATTATTGCTTCAGTCGACCATATCGATATCCTGATTAACAATGCGGGCCGCTCGATTCGCCGTGCGGTGCATGAATCAGTAGATCGTTTTCATGATTTTGAACGTACCATGCAGCTAAATTATTTTGGTGCAGTGCGCCTGGTGATGAATATCCTGCCGCAAATGATGATTCGCCGTGCAGGTCATATCATCAATATCAGCTCGATTGGTGTATTGGCGAACGCCACCCGCTTCTCGGCTTATGTCGCATCTAAAGCGGCACTGGATGCTTTCAGCCGCTGTCTGTCTGCAGAAGTCCATTCACATAAAGTTGCAATCACTTCAATTTATATGCCTTTGGTTCGTACACCAATGATCGCACCGACCAAGATTTATAAATATGTGCCTACCTTGTCTCCGGAACAGGCAGCCGAACTGGTTGCTTATGCGATTGTGAAACGTCCGAAGAAAGTGGCGACCAATCTGGGACGTCTGGCTTCGATTACCTATGCGATTGCACCAGACATCAACAATGTCCTGATGTCGATCGGTTATAACCTGTTCCCAAGCTCTTCAGCATCAGTGGGTCAGCCACAAAAACTGAACTGGGTGCAAAAGGCCTATGCACGGATCTTCCCGGGCGAGCACTGGTAATTTCTTCAAGAATATTCCGGCCGCCTACTGGCGGCTATTTTATTTCTGTACTTTAGCGATTCAGCCGCTCAGGTTTATAATCTGAATGCGCCCAACGACACATCCTGTCTTTTCAGGCACAGATTTTTGCCGCAAATGCGACGAGATCACGTACACTATGGACGGATATTTCCTATCCATCTTTTTATATTCTGATTCAATTAATGGAAACCCTTATGAACAACGTGCAATGGCTCGATGAAGTAAAATTTAACGAACAAGGTCTGATTCCTGCCATTGCCCAGCACCATCAAACTGGTCGTGTATTGATGGTCGCCTGGATGAACCGTGAAGCGCTGGCTTTAACTGCCGAAAAAAATCAGGCAGTATATTTCTCCCGCTCACGTAACAAGTTATGGCATAAGGGCGAAGAATCTGGCCATTTCCAAACTGTGCATGAAATCCGTCTGGACTGTGATGCGGACGTAATTATTTTACAGATTGAACAGCATGGTGGTATTGCCTGCCATACCGGCCGTGAATCATGTTTCTACCGTAAATTAACCCCAAATGGCTGGGAAATTGTGGATGCACAAATCAAAGATCCAGCAGCAATCTATGGTGAAAAATCAACAAATCCACATACCCTTGCTATGAATGCCTCAACCGCTCAGTCTGAACAGGTTGAAGTATTGTCATACTTGGGCGAGATGATGGCAGAGCGTAAGAAAGCCGATCCGGAATCCTCTTATGTGGCCAAGCTGTACCATAAAGGCCTCAACAAGATTCTGGAAAAAGTCGGTGAAGAAAGCTTTGAGACCGTGATCGCGGCTAAAGATTTCAAAACTGAAGCCTCTGAAGACAACAAGAATGACCTGATCTATGAAGTGGCTGATCTATGGTTCCATACCATTGTGATGCTCGGTTACTTCGACCTGGATCCGCAACTGGTCCTGAATGAACTGGCACGCCGTCAGGGTCTATCCGGTCTGGTTGAAAAAGCCAATCGCCAACATTAAATCGTGAATGAATCTACCTGTGTCTGATCTGCAAAAACCCAAAGCGACCTATGAGCAGGCAACTGCTATTGATAACGCACGTCTGGGAAAATCTTTTAAAGTCATTGCCTATGCGGGCACAGGTAAAACTACGACCCTGCAAATGATCAGTGATGCCATGCCGGAACGGCGCGGCATGTATCTGGCGTTTAATAAATCCATTGCCTCAGAAGCACAAAACAAGTTTCATCGTGGTGTCGACTGCCGTACTTTCCACTCCCTGGCTTTTCGCAGTGTTCCACGTGGAGTCACGGATAAACTACGCCTACCGCGTTTAAGTCCAAGCTTTATTGCCAAAGAATATCGCCTTGAACCGATGACCTTGCGCCGGATGATGGGCGGACGTTATGAAAAATATGTGCTGATGCCTTCGCGTCTGGCCAGTCTGGTTGCGAACGCAGTCGGCTATTTCTGCTCGACCAGTTCGCAATATCCCGCCCCGCGACATATTCAGGCACCGAGCTGGCTACACCCAGATGATATTGAAGCATTGCAAAAGAAACTTTATCCAGCAGTTGAACGGCGTTGGTTAGAGTCAATTGATCCCAATCATCAGGCCGGGATTGGGCATGATATTTACCTGAAACTTTGGGCATTGTCTGAGCCCAATATTCCTGCCGACTATGTGCTGTTTGATGAAGCACAGGATGCCGATCCGCTAATGCTTGGAATTTTGCTAAAACAGCGTAGCACTCAGGTCATCTATGTCGGCGATGCGCACCAGCAAATTTATGCCTGGCGTGGCGCAGTGAATGCCATGCAGCAGCTGCCGCTACCCGAATCTCGTCTGACCACTTCCTTCCGTTTCGGGCCTGAAATTGCGCTGAATGCTAATGCGATTTTAGGAGCATTGAATGAAACCGTGCCCCTACTCGGCAATCCGCACTTAAATTCCAAAGTGGTCAATAAACCGCACACTAAACTACGCGATGCGATTCTATGCCGGACCAATGCGCGTGCTATGGAACTATTACTTGCCGGTTTAGTACGTGGCGATAAAGTCAGCCTGCAAGCGGATCATGTCAAACTGAACCGTTTTGTTGATGCCGCTGCGATGCTGAAACAGGGCAAGCGTGTGGTTGATGTGCCTGAACTGGCCTGGTTTAACTCATGGCATGATGTACACGAATACTGTGAGACCAATGAAGGCAGTGATATCAAGCCTTTAGTCAAACTGGTTGATGAACATGGCACTGATCCCCTGAAAACTGCCCTCGCCAAAATCACCCCAATCGGACAAGCGGACTACATCATCTCTACCGCGCATAAGGCCAAAGGTCTGGAATGGGATCGTGTGCATATTGAAGATGACTACCAGTTCAAGCTGAATGAGAAAGACCATAAAATTAGTGACGAAGAGTTACGTCTGCTTTACGTGGCCTGTACTCGTGCTAAAGTAAGCTTAAATATTCATCACATTTATGACCTCATTCAACAACTGAAAATCAGGATGCCACAGTCACTGCGCCAAGCCGTTGGCTAAGGTAAAACATAGATGTAAAAATCACGCTACAGGTGATCCATGCACATCGAAAAAATACAACTCAAACATGCTCTGCACTTTTCTAATATCCAGCTCGATTTTGATCTGCAAAAATCACCTGTGACTTTAATTCTGGGTGATCAGGGTTCGGGTAAAACCACCTTGCTGCGCTTAAGTTATCAGGCTTTGACCTGGTTTTCTGCACGTTTTCGTGACTTGCGTACCGCAGGTTTAAGCATGTTGGATCAGGATATCCTGCAAAACCGCCTGCAATCCAAAATTGATATCCAGGTGCGTTTTCCTGATGATTTGGGATCATTGCCTGAATCAGCACAGGGAGAAGCAGCCCCTGCCCAATCCTGTTCCTGGCAGTTATATAAAACCTTAAATAGTCAGGGCATTGGCTTTGCCAAAGCGGAAACCCAGCAACTCGATGCCATGGTGAATCTCTATCAAAAGGCAAGACAACATGACCCTTTGCTCGGTCTGCCTATGGTCGCCTATTATCCGGCTGAACGCTTCGTCAATGAAATCAATATACTCAGCAAAAATAATCAGGCCATTTTTCAGACTGCGCATGCCTATGAAATTACCGCCATTCCCTTTACGACTTTTGCACGTTTCTTTGAATGGTTTCGTGAAATCAGTGATATCGAAAATGCACAAAGTGCCAAGATCATTGACCAGATTCTAGATCAGGCGCTACAGCAATCGGATGATATACAAGCAGATCAGCTGGTCCAGCAAATTGAAAAAGCTAAAGCACATATGCATACACCGAGCCTGACTGCCTTGCGTGAAGCTTTATCCATTGTACTACCAGAACTTAGCCAGATTTATCTAGACTACCAGCCCAAGCTGCAATTGATGGTGCGTTATCAGGATCACACCTTTAGCTTTCAGCAGTTGTCGAGCAGTATCCGGAACTGGATTGCACTGGTGGGAGATGTTGTACGGCGCCTTTGTCTGCTTAATCCGCACAGCTTATTTCCCTGTCAGGAAGGTACTGGCATTTTACTGATTGATGAAATTGATCATCAACTGGATCAGGACATGGCCGCCGTCATTTTACCGCGTCTGCATCAGGCGTTTCCTAACTTGCAGATTATTGTGACTGGAAACCGGCCGGAATTGCTGGAGCAGGCTCAGGATTTTCAGTGTCTAAAACTGGAAAATAAACAGGTGCATCCCATCCATCTAAATCCAATGCAGGTTCAGTATGATCATTTTTATGCAGAGTTGCCGCTTGAGATGAGCCAAAATCATTCAGATATAGAAAAAGTTGAAGATGCACTTCAGGAACCAGAAATAGTCAACTTGACGGCTCAGTCTGTTTTGCAACTGATTCAGGAACAGCTAAGCACAGAACAGCAGCAAGAACTTTTACAACTGTTGAGTCAGGATAATTCACAAAGCCTGCCTCAATCTTCTTAACTAGTGCTGAAACGATAATGCAATTTAAAAATTAAAATCAGGATGCAAGAATAGGTTTTGATTTTCTGCATTCCTGATCAAGAAGTTATAAATTTTTATCAATAAATGCAGGGAGTTTGATCTTTATTTTCGGTCAAATTTGTACGAGATGTTCAAGCATGCACCCCATATCAAAACCAAGCTTACGTATAATCTACAAGTTCTACATAAAAACATTGATGTTGTGGTTATCCTGTAATATGATCGGTTTTACTTGCAATTTTCGTTGTAAAATCGGAATTTGCTATCGTTTATAAGTTGCGCAATACAACTGTTTTATTCTGTTTGAATATCATTCTGGCTTTCAAGATCGAGAAGTTTTGGGTCGCTCTTTGCGGTCCTGTAATCCTTGAAAGATAAAGATTCACCCTAGGTTGACCTTAACCTATATCACGACAATGGATACGAGTGTGCTGCCAATTATTATATTGTTACCGTTAGTATTAGGCACAACCCTTGTCTCGTGGCTGAAGCAATTTTCACGCGGGGTAACGGCTTTAGGAGCAATTGCCGTCAGCCTCAGCAGTTTCTTATTACTGTTGAGTCAGGCGCCTGCTGTATTTAATGGAACGGTAATTACCCAGACCTGGTCCTGGCTACCCCAGCTTGGAATCGACTTCAGTTTCCGGCTGGATGCTTTGGGCATGCTGTTTGCTCTGCTGATTAGTGGAATTGGTACCCTGATTTATATCTATGCCTATTACTATCTCAGTCCTAAAAACTCCCTGAGTAAACTCTATTTCCTGCTGATGCTGTTTATGGCAGCGATGCTCGGTATTTCATTGTCTAATAATCTTCTGATTCTCCTGATTTTCTGGGAACTCACCAGTATTTCTTCCTTCCTGCTAGTTGGTTACTGGAGCAATTACGAAGCGGCCCAACGCGGCTCACGCATGGCTCTAACCATTACCGGCATGGGCGGCTTATCTATGCTGGGTGGTTTTATTCTGCTCGGACAGATGACGGGTACCTATCAGATTGACCAGATCCTGATGATGGGCGAACAGATTCAGGCACATGCCCTATTTGTACCGACATTATTATTAATTTTACTCGGTGCTTTTACCAAAAGTGCGCAGTTCCCGTTTCACTTCTGGTTACCAAATGCCATGGCAGCACCGACGCCGGTGTCTGCCTATCTGCACTCTGCCACCATGGTCAAAGCGGGCCTGTTTTTAGTCGCACGTTTATTGCCGATTTTTGCAGGCGCGGCACTGTTCCATAATATTGTTACTTTTATCGGGTTATTTACCCTGTGTGTGGCAGCGTTCTTTGCCATCTTTAAAGAAGATCTGAAAGGTCTGTTGGCCTATTCAACTATTAGCCACTTGGGCCTGATCATGTGTTTGCTGGGTATTGGCTCACCACTGGCCGTGGCAGCAGCAATTTTCCATATCATTAACCATGCAACCTTTAAAGCTGCCCTATTCATGATTGCCGGGATCATTGACCATGAATCCGGTACTCGTGATCTGCGAAAATTGTCTGGTCTTTGGCAAATGCTGCCTTTTACCGCAACACTGACCATGATCACCGCCGCCTCCATGGCTGGTATTCCATTAACCAATGGTTTCTTGTCCAAGGAAATGTTCTTTACCGAACTGGTCGCAAACTTAAGTGGCCCAGTCATGGTCGGTGCTGCTATTGCAGGAACACTGGCCGGGATTTTCGCTGTCGCCTATTCGATTCGCCTGGTACATGGCGTGTTTTTTGATGGTCCGTTAGGCCAGCAAGTCCCAAATAAAGCTGCGCATGAGCCGCCATTTGGTATGCGTGCACCGGCTATCTTACTGGCTTTTCTGTGTATTGCAGTTGGTCTGCTACCAGGATTACTGGTCGAAAAGATTGTAAATAGCACCACACAAGCGTCAACCCAGAATTTCGCCTTTGAAGGAACTCACCTCGCCCTCTGGCACGGTATTAATCTGCCTTTGGTGATGAGTATCATCGCGATATTCGGCGGTGCAATTTTCTATTTTGCACTGGCCAAAGGCGGTGCGATCCGGGAAATTGATCTGGATCCAAAACTGGGCAAACTGCAAGGCCGTGTACTGTTTGATCTGTTCCTGAAAAATCTGTTACTGAATTCAAGACGTTTCCGCCGTGCGACTGAAAATGGCAAATTGCAAAGTTATATTTTGTGGACGGTGCTGTTTACCATTGGTCTGGTGGGCTATCCACTCGTCGTCAATGGGATCGACACCGGTAGCCGCGAACTGACCCATGCACCAGTTCTGGCCATCGTTCTATGGTTACTGCTGTTCTCAGCCTGCTGGATGATGCTGTGGTTCCATCATGAACGGATTAAAGCCATCCTGATCAGCGGTGCGGTCGGTCTGGTCGTCACCATGGTTTTCATTGGTTTCTCGGCACCCGATCTGGCTTTGACCCAGATTACAGTCGATGTAGTAACAACTGTTCTGCTACTGATGAGCCTGTCACTCCTGCCACAATTAACGCCTTATGAATCCAGCCCGACCCGACGCTGGCGAGATGCAGTGATTGCGGTCTGCGGGGGTCTAGGAATTGCAACGGTTGCTTGGCTAGTTATGACACGTGACCATAATTCAATTTCCTGGTTCTTCATCCAACAATCGATTCCGCTTGGTGGCGGTACAAACGTCGTCAACGTAATTCTGGTCGATTTCCGTGGTTTCGATACCTTCGGCGAGATTACCGTACTTGGGATTGCTGCCATTGGGGTACTGAGTCTAATGGACGGTATGCGTGCTCATGGCACCACTATTACCCAAGGCCTGACTTACCGTTTTAACCCCTCCCCTTTGATGCTACGAATTACTGCATCATGGATTTTACCGGTAGCACTGGTGGTGAGTCTGTATATCTTTATGCGCGGCCATAATCTTCCGGGTGGCGGTTTTATTGCCGGTCTGGTCACCTCATTGGCCTTGATCATTCAATACGTTGCCATTGGTCAGGATCATGCAGAAAAAATGCTGGGAGCTAAATCTGGACGTCTCTATGAAATCTGGATTGGTATCGGTCTGACTATTGCAGGCCTGACTGGCATCGTAGCCTGGTTCTGGTCACGTCCTTTCCTGACCAGTGCCCATATTTATGTTCATCCACCATTACTTGGCGATATGCATCTGGCTTCTGCCGCGCTATTTGATGTCGGTGTCTATGTCACCGTAGTCGGGGCGACCATGCTGATGATTTCCGTTCTGGGTGACTCCCGTCACTCAAGTATGACTGGCCCAGTACCAAGAGGATAATAGAATGATTAGTTTAGAACTTTTATTAGCCTCAGCAATTGGCCTACTCACTGCCACCGGGATCTATCTGATTCTGCGGGCACGTACCTTTCCGGTGGTCCTCGGACTGGCCATGATTGGTTATGCAGTGAACCTGTTTTTATTTGCCATGGGCCGTATTCAGATGAATTCACCTGCAGTACTCACCGAAGCCACGCAGGTCACCGATCCTTTACCTCAGGCCTTGGTTTTAACCGCAATTGTAATCGGTTTTGCCACCACCGCCTTTATTGTACAGCTGGCCTTACGTAGCCGTTATGAATCAGGAACAGATCACGTTGATTCCAAAGAAGAGATACCGCAACATGACCCACGTGAGGATGAGCCGTAATGACTGATCTTCTCAACTTCTTGAATCAACACACCCCTATTTTCAGTATTCTTTTACCGGCTTTTACTGCCTTTATTCTAGTACTGTTGGGTAACCCGGGTTCCGGTTCTCTGATTACCGACTGGCGTCAGCCGTGGCGTCGTGGTGTGAGTCATATTTCGACCCTATTGGGTCTGATTATGGCGATTGGCTACCTGATCAATAGCAGCCAAGGGCAAATTAATGTCTACACTTTAAGTGAATGGGCTGCCCCTTTTGGTATTGTGCTGGTCCTGGACCAGCTCTCTGCCTTGATGCTGGTACTGACCTATACACTCGCTTTGCCAATCGTTTGGTATGCCAGCAAAGAATGGGATATTCGCGGGCGCTATTTCCACGCCATGGTCCATTTTCTATTAATGGGGCTTAGTGGTGCCTTTCTGACCGGTGACTTGTTTAACCTGTTCGTGTTCTTCGAGATCCTGTTAATGGCATCCTATGTTCTACTTTTGCATGGGCAAGGCAAGGCACGCTTCCAGCTCGGTGTACATTATGTGGCTATTAACCTGCTCGCTTCTGCCATGTTCCTGATCGGGCTCGGCATGATTTATGGCAGTGTCGGCAGTCTGAATATGGCTGATGTTGCCCGCCTAATGCCAACTTTGGCAGGAGATGAGCATAAGCTGGCCGTTGCAGGCGGACTGATGCTATTTGTGGTGTTCGGGATCAAGGCAGCCATGTTACCGGTAGGCCTGTGGCTTCCTAAAACGTATGCTGTGGCAACTACTCCGGTGGCTGCCCTGTTTACCATCATGACCAAAGTCGGGATCTACGCGATTATCCGGGTCAATGGTACTGTATTTGATGATGAATACAGTCATCAGATCCTGATGAACTGTCTGCTGGTCATTGGGGTGATTACTTCACTGTATGGCGCATTTGGTGCCATTGGGACTGAACGTTTACGCCGTTTCGTCGGCTTTATGATTCTGTCTTCGGTCGGCACCATTCTGATTGCGATTGCCATGAACAGCACTCAGGCTTGGGCAGGTGCGTTGTACTATATGGTACACAGTACCCTGATTGGCGCAGCCTTTTATATCCTGTGTGGCTGGATTACTTCACAACGCGGTGAATTTAAAGATCACTTTAAAATTGCCCCACAGATGAAACAGAATAAGCTGGTTTCTATTGTGTATTTCATCATTGCCTTGATGATGGCCGGCTTGCCACCTTTCAGTGGCTTCTTCGGTAAAGTGTTTATCCTGCAAGCTTCAGGACAGTCTGAACATCAAATGCTGATTATCTTTACGGTTCTACTGGTCAGCTTACTAAGTATTCTGGCTTTTACCCGGGTCGGTTTTATTCTGTTCTGGCGTTCAAGCCGACCAGAACAGGATGAAAATTCTGAAGAATTCAGCAAATATGAATCCTTGCCCAGCAAGGCACCAGCACGGAATGACCGGGTTATTTATCTATTATTGCTCAGTCTGACAGCCTATGTTGTTTTTGCTGCACCGATTTATCAATATAATTATCAGACCGCAGCACAGATTAAAACCAATCCGATTTATGAAGCAGCACTGTTAAAACGTGATGCTGAAGGCAAGTTCATCAGTGTTCAGCCATTTGATCCGGGTTATTTACCAGAAACCAAATACGGTGGTGAAACGCCTGATCCAAATGCGCACCTGATTCCTTATGTCATTTCAGAAAATACCTTAAATGGCGATCATATTTCTGAATTTAAACAGCGTCAGATTGATAAGCAGTATATTGAACAGAACAAATACGACGACAATCAACTTAAACCGGCGGAGGGACTTTAATGGCTGAATCATTACTTCAACGCTGGTTCCCACATCCTTTCGTTTCGGTCATTGTGGCGATGAGCTGGATCATGCTGGCCCATAATATGGAAGCCGGCACACTCCTTATGTCAATATTTCTGGCGATCTTGATTCCGAGAATGGTCGCTCCTTTTATTGATTACACACCGAATATCCGGTGGGTGCCGGCGATACGCTTATTCTGGGTCGTTGTTTGGGACATCATTGTCGCCAATATTAAAGTTGCGATTCTGGTTCTGGGACCGACTAAAAATCTGCACCCCAAATGGTTCCGGGTACCGCTAGATACCGAGCATGAAGAAGTAAATACTTTACTGGCAATGATTATTACCACGACACCAGGTACAGTCTCTGCGGGGATTGATCAGGACCGGGGCGATATTCTGGTGCATGCCTTAAGTACGGATGATGAAGAGGCTGAAATTGAAACCATCAAACAGCGCTATGAACAACCATTGATTAAAATTTTTAGCGCACAATCAGGAGCTGAAGCATGACCATTCTGCCTTATGCATTGCTGATTTGTCTGGGTGCTGTCACGATCTCCATGTTGCTGTGTCTGATCCGACTGGTTATGGGCCCTTCCATCGTTGACCGTCTGCTGGCACTGGACACCCTATTTTTAAATGCAACCTGTCTGGTGGTGATTCTGGGAATCTACTGGAGCAGCACTTTCATGTTTGAAGGTGCCTTACTGGTGGCCATGCTGGGCTTTGTTTCTACCGCTGCCCTTGCCCGCTATTTCACCACTGGCCATGTCATCGACTAGGAGTTTTTAAATGCCTTTAATTTTAGAAATACTAGTTTCGATTTTTTTATTGATTGGCGCGTTTTTTATGCTGGTGGGTGGCATTGGGATGATACGTCTACCCGACCTTTTTATGCGTCTGCATGCACCGACTAAATCCAGTACCTTAGGCCTGGGAAGCTTTCTGATCGCTTCTATTATTTTTTCGGCTATCTATGGTCGTTTAGGTTTTGCTGAAGTACTGATTACCCTGTTTGCCTTCATTACTGCACCGGTATCTGCCAACCTGATGGCGCAAGCGGCCTTGCATTTACGTTTGCGCTCGATGAGTGGTGAAGTGCCAGAAACACTGGAACGTCCATTGCCTTGGCAGAAAACCCGCCGTCGTGCATTTTATGAAAAGAAAATGAATGACCAGGATTCAAAGTAATAGTTAGCCAGTTCTACTTAAAAGTTCAACAATAAAAAAGCCACCCTAAGGTGGCTTTTTTATTGCGCTTTATAAAAGCTTATTCTTCATCTTTCTTGTCTTCAGCAGGAGGTAAATCCTTCACTGCTTCAGCAATCAGACCAAACATATAGTTACCATATGCATTGGTTTTGTCGTAATGGAAACGTAGACGAGGTGTAATACGTGTCTTGATCCGACGGCTCAGTTCATGGCGCAGGAACCCAGATGCCTTATTCAGGACATCGAGTGTTTCTTTATTTGCGGCTTCACTTTGCTCATCACCAAGTTCACGACCCATTACTGTGACATAAACTTCAGCATATCCTAAGTCTGGGCTCACCTTCACGGCTGAGATGGTCACCAGACCACCCAGACGTGGATCTTTCAGCTCCTGACGGATCAGTTCGGACAACTCGCGTTGTACCGTATCCGCCATACGCTTCAGACGTTGACTACCCGCCATTAAAGACTCCGTTTAATCAATTGCACATCATACACTTCGATCTTGTCGAGAGGTTTGATGTCTTTATAGCCTTTCACCGCAAGACCACATTCCATACCGGCACGAACTTCTTCCACCACTTCTTTATAGCGACGAAGAGATTCTAGCTCGCCTTGGAAGATCACCACGTCATCACGTAATACGCGAATCGGTTTGTTACGGTGTAATACGCCTTCAAGCACCATACAGCCTGCTGCAGCACCGAATTTGCTTGAGTGGAACACTTCACGCACTTGAGCAACACCCAAGATGGTTTCACGGTGTTCAGGAGCAAGCTTACCGCTCATCGCTGCTTTCACGTCATCAATCAATTGATAGATCACTGAGTAGTAACGAATGTCGATACTGTCTGCATCTGCTTTCTGACGTGCAGTATTGTCGGCACGTACGTTAAAGCCAAGAAGAACCGCTTCTGAAGATTCAGCCAGTGTCACGTCAGATTCAGTGATCGCACCGACACCCGAACCGATGATACGTACTTTTACTTCATCCGTTGAAAGCTCAGCCAATGCAACATGCAGTGCTTCCAATGTACCGCGTACATCAGTTTTCAATACCACATTGACGATTGGCACATCTTTTTTGCCCATAGACGCCATGATGTTTTCAAGACGCATTGCAGATTGACGTTCAAGACGTTTTTGACGTTCACGATCCATACGCGCATCGGCAACTTCACGTGCTTTCTTCTCGTCATTCACAACAAGAACTTCGTCACCTGCCATCGGTGCTTCTGGAAGACCCAGAATTTCGACTGGAATCGAAGGACCTGCAGACTTGATACGCTTACCGTTTTCATCGGTCATGGCACGAACGCGGCCATAAGATGAACCAGCAAGTACCAGGTCACCCACTTTCAGCGTACCGTTTTGTACAAGAATAGAAGTCACTGCACCGCGGCCTTTATCCACACGCGCTTCAATCACAACACCTTGTGCCGCACCTTCTTCAGACGCTTTCAATTCAAGCAATTCAGACTGAATTAAAATCAGGTCAAGAAGTTCATCAATACCGGCACCAGTATGTGCAGATACTTTCGCTACAGGAACGTCGCCGCCCCATTCTTCAGGTACGATTTCTTTGGTGGTCAATTCGTTCAATACACGATCTGGATCAGCTGAGTCTTTATCCATCTTGTTGATTGCAACAATGATCGGTGTACCCGCTGCACGTGCGTGATCGATTGCTTCTGCAGTTTGTGGCATCACGCCATCATCTGCTGCAACAACCAGAACTACGATATCAGTCGCTTTGGCACCACGTGAACGCATTGCAGTAAACGCTGCGTGTCCCGGAGTATCAAGGAATGTGATAATACCTTTATCCGTGGTTACATGGTAAGCACCGATATGCTGGGTAATACCCCCTGCTTCGCCTTGCGCCACTTTGGCACGACGGATACGGTCAAGAAGCGATGTTTTACCATGGTCAACGTGACCCATGATCGTAACAACTGGCGCACGAGTAGTTTGCGCACCACGTGCTTCTTCAGCCTGTTCAAGCAGGTTATCTTCGACTGCAGTTTCAGAAACCAGTACCGGGTTATGGCCCATTTCTTCAACCACAAGTGCCGCGATTTCCTGATCGATTGCCTGGTTTTGAGTAACCAGTTCACCCATTTTCATCAGTGACTTGATGACTTCACGAACCTTAACTGCCATTTTCGCAGCCAGGTCAGCAACGACAATCGTTTCACCGATTTCAACGTCATAAACCTGTTTTTTCACTGGTTTTTCAAAACCATGCTTGTTCGCTTGGCTAGATTTCAAACCGCGTTTGTGTGAGTTATCACGGAAAGACTGCTCTTCACCACGACGACCACCTTTCTTCGGTGAACGTGTATTTGAAGTGTTAGTACCACGTTTAATTTCGCGGTCTTCTTTCGCAAATGAGTCTTCATATGCCTGGCCAACCAGACCAGCAGCAAGTGGAGAATCATCAATCACACGAATGGTTGCAGTGGTATCTTCAGAAGAATACTTCGATGCCATCTTGCGCATTTGCTCAAGGGTACGTTGTTGTGCTTCTTCAGCTGCCTTACGACGTGCTGCTTCTTCAGCTGCTTTTAATTGAGCGGCTTGAGCTTCACGCGCTTTTTTCTGTTCTGCTGTTTCAACTTGTTTAACCGCTGCTTTCACAATCGGCTTGTTAGTTGATTTGCGTTTTACCACAACAGCTGCTTTAGGTGTTTCCTGTTTCTCAGTTTCTTGTTTCTGAGCTGCACGCATTGCTTCTAGGGCTTTGCTTGCATTGTTTGTACCTGATTTAGGTGCATCAGCAGGTTTTTTAGCTGGTGCTGGCTTCTGTTCAGCTTCTGCTTTCGCTTGCTGTTCAGCTTGAGCCTTCGCTAAAGCTTCTGCTTTAATTTGTTCCGGGTCTGGCTTAACGAATGTATGTTTCTTGCGAACTTCTACATTAATCGTTTTCGCCTTACCTGAAGTACTTGCCACTTTAGCAGTACTGGTCGTTTTACGTTTCAACGTGATTTGTCCTGCATGGCCATCTGAACCTTGTGTCTTTTTCACATGATTCATTAAGCGATCTTGTTGTTCGGTGGTAATAATATCGTCAGCTTTACGCTGTGGTAAACCTGCCTCACGAACCTGCTCTAGGAGCTTATCAACATGGCGACCCACGCTGAGTGCTAACTCTTTAATCGACTTGTCCGTCATATACTACCTCCTAGTTAAACCATGATTCGCGCGCTTTCATAATAAGTTGACCGGCCTTCTCAGCACCGAGACCTTCGATATCTTCGATATCATCAGTCGCTTGGTCAGCTAAGTCATCTACGGTTACCACACCACGAGCTGCAAGAGCTTGCGCGATCTCTGCTGTCATGCCTTCCATTGCAACAAGTTCTTCACTTGGCGCTTGTACGTTTTCTTGCTGTTGTAATGCATCAGCAAGTGCAATTTCTTTCGCACGGCTTTGCAGTAGTTCAACCAGTTCCGCATCCAGTTCAATTTCATCAAACGTTTCTGGCGGTACGTAAGCAATTTCTTCAAGCGAGGTGAAGCCCATTTCTACCAACGCCATCGCCAAATCTTCAGCAATATCCAGACGTGTAACAAACATGTCCAGATATTTTTGTGCTTCGCTTTGCTGACGTGCGTAGTACTCTTCTTCCAGCATCATGTCCAGCTTATAGCCAGTCAGTTCAGATGCCAGACGAACGTTTTGACCTTGTGAACCAATTGCGCGAGCTAGCTGATCACTAGTCGCGAAAATGATGTCTGCAGTACGTGCATCTTCATCGATGACAATACTAGATACATCTGCTGGTTCTAATGCACTTGCGATATATTGCGCAGGATCATCCGACCAAACCACCACATCAATACGCTCGCCATTGAGCTCTTGCTGTACAGCCTGGATACGTGTACCACGCATACCAATACAAGCACCCACCGGGTCAATACGGTGGTCGTTGGTTTTCACTGCAATTTTAGCACGAACACCCGGTTGACGAGCTGCGGCCTTAATTTCAATGATTTCTTCAGAAATTTCAGGAATTTCTTTTTTCATCAATGCAATCAGCATTTCCGGTTTAGCACGTGACAACAACAATTGTGCACCACGGCCTTCACGGTTAACGCTATATAGAATCGCATTTACGCGTTGTTTCGGACGAAGGATTTCCTTCGGAATCATCTCTTCACGTGCCAGATACGCTTCTGCGTTGTCACCCAAGTCAATGATAAAACCATCTTTGGTTTGTTTTTTCACTTCACCATAGATCAGCTCACCGACTTTAGATTCATAAGCATCAGCAACCAGTGCACGTTCTGCTTCACGGATCTTCTGTACAATCACCTGTTTCGCGATCTGGGCAGCAATACGACCGAAATCGATTGATTCTACTTCCAGTTCACGGATATCGCCAATCGACCATTGTGCCGGATCAACATCAGAGATCGCATCCTGACAGGCAGGCATTTCATGATCTTCATCAGCCACTACTTCCCATTGACGGAAAGTACGATAATCACCAGTTTTACGGTCAATTTCTACACGAAGACGAGCTTCTTCCGAGTGAGTCCCCTCGTAGAATTTCTTCTTAGTCGCTGCAACCAAAGCTTGTTCTAGCGCTTCAAAAATTGCTTCACGACTTACACCTTTTTCGTTACTAACCGTTTCAACGACGGTAAGAATTTCACGTGCCATAAGTCACCTATTCGTTCAGATTCTTATTAATTGAATTAATCTTGATAGACCAAGTTTGCTTTATCGATATTGTGACTGTCGATATCCAAAATCTGTTGCTTTTCTACTTCAACTTGAATCATTTCATTTTCAAGGTCGACTGCAACCAGTTTTGCCTGGAATTTACGACGGTTATCGACGGCACTGATCAAACGCAGCGCAACCGTTTGTCCGATATAATGAGCCATCTGCTCCAGCTGGAAGAATGGACGATCCCAACCTGGTGAAGACACTTCAAGCGAATATTCACCTGAGATTGGATCATGTACATCCAGGATCGCGCCGACTTGCTGTGTGACACGTACACAGTCCTGAACCCCAATACCACGACCCTGCTCTTCTTCGCCATCTTCATTGACAACAGGTGCTGCATTTTCATCGACCGGTTTGTCGATATAGATCCGTAATAATGAACGTTTGCCTTGTGGCAGGAATTCAATCCCCCACAGATTTACATCACAGGCTTCAACTGCTGGTGCAATCAAGTCCTGAAGTGCTTGAGTTTTATTTGATAGCTTCATTTACTCTCGTCATCTGGTGCGATTTTATGATCTATTTGACCACTACAAACCAATACAAACTATAGTAGTAGTGAAACATGGAGATTTGACCAAATATTGTCGACACTACACGATAGCCAATAAAAAAGGGCGTAAATCGCCCCAATTAATGCACAATTTGAACTTTTTTCAAATCCCACTGTGCAAAAAGGCCCACCATAGTTGTGAGCCTCTTTTAAGAAACTTGGTAGCGGGAGCTGGATTTGAACCAACGACCTTCGGGTTATGAGCCCGACGAGCTACCAGACTGCTCCATCCCGCATCAACGTGCAAAAATTATATACAAAAGATGCGAACTTTTCAATCACAACCACATCATTCTGCATATTTGTTATCTGTTACTGAAAAATTGGTAGCGGGAGCTGGATTTGAACCAACGACCTTCGGGTTATGAGCCCGACGAGCTACCAGACTGCTCCATCCCGCATCAGCATACAAATAACATTCAGCTTAATATTTTACACTAAACTGCCTTTAAAGTTTGCAGCTTTAAAGGATTGGTAGCGGGGGCTGGATTTGAACCAACGACCTTCGGGTTATGAGCCCGACGAGCTACCAGACTGCTCCACCCCGCAACAACATGCAAATAATTCTTCTCAACTTAAATCAGATTTAAGCTGCCTTTTAAAAGTTTGCGTCTTTAAAAAAGGATTGATTGGTAGCGGGAGCTGGATTTGAACCAACGACCTTCGGGTTATGAGCCCGACGAGCTACCAGACTGCTCCATCCCGCATCAACAGAAGTTTTTTTAGCTGGATACACCAACTTATATTCTGGATTATAAGTTGGTGCGGAAGGGGGGACTTGAACCCCCACGCCCGAAAGCACTACCACCTCAAGGTAGCGTGTCTACCAATTCCACCACCACCGCAGCTGTGACGCATTCTAGTCGCATCACTGAAAAAAAGAAAGGTTTAATTAAAATTATTCGGTCGTTTGTGGTGCAGTTGGTGAAGTTTCAACCGGTTGCGCAGGCGCAGTTGGTGCTGATTGAATTGACGATAAACTGTACGCATTCGTGGTTTGTTTCTTGGCAAGAATCGCCAAAGTAATACTGGTCACAAAGAACAATGCGGTAAAAACTGCCGTCAAACGGGTCATGAAATTACCCGAACCTGAGGCACCAAAGATCGTTGCCGCACCGCCGCCGCCAAATGATGCACCTGCATCCGCACCTTTACCATGCTGAACTAAAATCAAGACAATCATCAAAATCGCTAAGATAATATGTACTACCAGCACAAAAGTTTGCATGCTGAACTCCTAATTATTGTGTATTTGCAAATGCTTGAGCAATTTGATGGAACGACTCAGCATTGAGTGATGCACCACCCACCAATGCCCCGTTAATGTCAGGGCAGGCTGCTAACTCTACTGCATTTTCCGGTTTTACACTACCACCATATAAAATCGCCATAGTCGCAGCATAACCTGTAATCTGGCTCAAACCCTGACGGATCTGGGCATGCATGGCCTGCGCATCTTCTGGAGAAGCTGTTTTACCGGTACCAATGGCCCAGATTGGCTCATAAGCAATCACAATATTTTTCCACTGTTCATCTTCTACCACAGTCGCGATATCGCAAATCTGTTGGAGAACCACCGCTTCTGCCTGCCCTGCTTCACGCTGTTCCAGACTTTCGCCCACACAGTAAATTACGGTTAAACCGGCATTTAAGGCATTCTTGATTTTAGTATTTAAAATCTGTGAACTTTCAGCAAAAATTTCACGACGTTCAGAGTGCCCAATCAATACATAGTGAATCTGGCTATCAGCCAATAATTCAGCACTCACTTCCCCAGTATAAGCGCCTGTCCCTGAAATACGTGATACATCTTGTGCTACGGTATATACAGGACGATTAGCTGAAGCAAATGCAGTTTGAATTTGAGTTAAGGCAAGGGTTGTCGGCGCCACACCCAAATGACATTTCTCTGTTGAAACTGGTGCAGACTCAAGCAAGTCTTTTAAATTCTGAACCAAAGCTTGGGCATCTGCCTGCATTGGATTCATTTTCCAGTTGCCCACCACCCAAGGGGTAATCGTCGAAACCGACATAAATAACCTATTTCACTGACATATCTTGAATTGGGCACATTCTACACGGAATTGTAAAATTTAAAGAATAGTTTTATTCATCCTATTTCTCAGTTTAGACTATTCAAAATGGTTATTTTTTGTTATCACTGAAAAAAATGCCCGGTTCTTCCGACCAGATCAAGCTTTTACTGAATATCACGAAGATTGCAGCATTCTCAGCTATGGTATTTTTGTATAACAAACGTATAATTTTAGAATAGCAAATTAAAAAAATTGAATTGATAGGCATTTGAAGCATGACAGCATTGCAGGGGTCACCAAGATTTACGGGGTTTATTCGTCGCCTGGTCGATGAAGGGGTATTATCAGCTGAAGATATGCGGACTGCTTTAGCCAATGCCAAACAGGAAAAAACAGATATCGTGGCCTATTTGGTCAGTCATCATAATCTTTCCCCTACTACCATTGCTGAAACGATCTCAGTAGAATTTGGTGAGCCTCTATTTGATATTGGTGCTTATGATCCGGGACAAATCCTGCGTGAAGATATTGATGAAAAGCTGATCACCAAGCATCGAATTCTGCCAATTTATAAAAACGCCAATATTCTTTATGTCGCCACGAGCAATCCGACCAATATCGAAGCAACGGATGCCATCCGCTTTGCAACCAAACTGAATATTGAAACTGTTATTGTTGAACACAATAAACTCGAGAAACTGATCGAGCAAAACTTTACTGAAGAAAGTACTTTTGATTTTGATGATGATTTCGATCTGGATGTTGATGTCGACACAGCCGATCCAACGAAAGAAGAAGATGAAAAAGACAAGGGTGAAGAAGCCCCGATTGTTAAATATATTAATAAATTACTGATTGATGCTATTCGTATGGGGGCATCAGATTTACATTTTGAACCTTATGAAAAAATGTATCGGGTACGCTATCGTGTCGATGGCGTTTTACGTCAGATTGCAACACCGCCGCTACAACTAGCAAACCGTTTGGCGTCACGTTTAAAAGTTATGTCGCAGATGGACATTTCTGAGAAACGTGTTCCTCAAGACGGTCGTATTAAATTAAAGCTCTCAAAAAACAAAGCTATCGACTTCCGTGTTAACTCGCTCCCTACCCTGTTTGGCGAAAAACTGGTTCTACGTATTTTAGATCCGTCTAGTGCCATGCTGGGAATTGATGCTTTAGGTTATGAACCTGAGCAGAAAGAGTTATTCATGGAAGCCTTAGATAAACCGCAAGGGATGTTACTGATTACGGGTCCTACCGGTTCCGGTAAAACAGTATCCCTTTATACGGGCTTAAACATTTTAAACCGTGAAGATACCAATATTTCTACTGCGGAAGACCCAGTCGAGATTAACCTGCAAGGGATTAATCAGGTGAACGTCAATAATAAAGTTGGCCTGACGTTTGCAGCTGCTTTAAAATCCTTTCTGCGTCAGGATCCTGATATTGTCATGGTCGGTGAGATCCGTGATCTGGAAACAGCTGAAATTGCAATCAAAGCAGCGCAAACAGGTCATATGGTGATGTCAACTCTGCACACCAACAGTGCTCCGGAAACTTTGACCCGTTTACGTAATATGGGCGTACCTTCTTTCAATATCGCGACTTCAGTCAATCTGGTGATTGCGCAGCGTCTGGCCCGTCGCTTGTGTTCACAATGTAAAAAACCGGCTGACATTCCAAAGCAAAGCTTACTGGAGATGGGCTTTACCGAAGCAGATTTACAAAGCCCTGAATTTCAGATTTATGAGCCAGTCGGCTGTAATGAATGTCGTGAAGGTTATAAGGGCCGGGTCGGTATTTATGAAGTTATGAAGGTAACACCTGAGATTTCAAGAATTATTATGGAAGATGGCAATGCCATTGAAATTGCTGAAGCTTCCGCACGTGCAGGATTTAACAATTTACGCCGATCAGGGTTAGTGAAGGTTATGCAGGGGGTGACTTCTTTACAGGAAGTCAATCGTGTAACCAGCGAATGATCGTGCTGAATATAAAATAAGGATAAAGCTATGGCAGCAGTAAAAAAAGGCCAGATGACACCGATCTTCAGTTATGAAGGGGTTGATCGCAAAGGCGCCAAGATCAAGGGGGAATTGCCGGCACGAAATATGGCCTTGGCAAAAGTGAACTTGCGCAAACAAGGCATTACGATCAAAACCATCCGGGAAAAGAAAAAAAATATTCTCGAAGGTTTGATGAAGAAAAAAGTTTCTACACTGGATATCACTATCTTCACCCGTCAGCTCGCCACTATGATGAAAGCTGGGGTACCGTTAGTTCAGGGCTTTGAAATTGTTGCGGAAGGTTTGGAAAATCCTTCTATGCGCGAGGTTGTGCTTGGAATTAAAGGTGAAGTCGAAGGCGGGAATACTTTTGCCGGAGCATTACGAAAATACCCACAATATTTTGACAACCTATTCTGTTCTTTAGTTGAATCTGGCGAACAATCTGGTGCTCTGGAAACCATGCTGGATCGTGTCGCGATTTATAAAGAAAAAAGTGAGCTGTTAAAGCAAAAAATTAAAAAAGCCATGAAATACCCAGCCACAGTAATTGTAGTAGCTGTGATCGTCACAATTATCCTGATGGTGAAAGTAGTTCCTGTATTCCAGGACTTATTCTCTTCATTCGGTGCAGACTTACCTGCATTTACTAAAATGGTAGTCAATATGTCCGAATGGATGCAAAAATATTGGTTCCTTTTGATTATTGGAATTGGCGTAGTGATTACTGCTTTCCTTGAAGCGAAAAAGCGTAGCAAAAAATTCCGTGATTTACTGGATAAGGCCGCGCTCAAAGCACCCATCTTTGGTGATCTGGTCTATAAAGCGATCATTGCCCGTTATAGCCGCACTCTCGCCACCACTTTTGCTGCCGGTGTGCCATTAATTGATGCGCTTGAATCGACTGCTGGTGCGACCAATAACGTAGTCTATGAAGAGGCAGTATTAAGAATCAAGGAAGACGTAGCAACCGGTCAACAGCTCCAATTTGCCATGCGTGTCACCGATAAATTCCCTTCTATGGCCGTACAGATGGTCGCAATTGGTGAAGAATCTGGTGCATTGGATGCCATGCTGGATAAAGTTGCAACCCATTATGAAAACGAAGTCGACAATGCGGTCGACGGTTTAACCTCGATGATGGAACCCTTGATTATGGCAATTCTCGGTGTCCTTGTCGGTGGCCTGGTGGTGGCCATGTATCTTCCAATCTTCCAAATGGGCTCCGTGGTTTAATGCAAGATTTTATTTCATATTTCAGTCAAAACCCAACTGCGCTTTATCTCGCAGTTGGGCTTTTTAGTCTCTGTATTGGTAGCTTTTTAAACGTTGTCATTTACCGTACCCCTAAAATGATGGAACAGGAATGGCGTACAGATTGCCAGCTGTTCTTGCATCCAGATCAGCCCATTATTGATGAAAGCAAAATTACTTTAAGCAAACCAGTTTCCACCTGCCCGAAATGTCAGACTCCTATTCGCTGGTATCAGAATATTCCGGTGATTAGCTGGATCTTATTACGTGGTAAATGTGGTAACTGTCAAAATCCTATCAGTATCCGCTATCCATTTATTGAACTTCTCACAGCTGCTTGTGCGCTGATAGTAGTGGCAGTATTTGGGCCTACCATACAGATGCTGTTTGGTCTGGTTTTTACCTATGTCCTGATTGCCCTCACCTTTATTGATTTCGATACCCAGTTATTACCCGATCGCTATACCCTGCCGCTGGCTGCACTCGGCCTGGGCATTAATAGTTATGCGATTTATACTACCCCTGATTCTGCCATCTGGGGCTATATCATTGGCTTCTTGTGCTTATGGGTGGTGTACTATCTGTTTAAGCTGGTGACCGGCAAGGAAGGTATGGGCTATGGAGATTTCAAATTACTAGCTGCCTTAGGTGCCTGGATGGGGCCTATGCTCCTACCACTCATTGTATTATTGTCATCATTGGTGGGCGCGATTATTGGGATTATCCTGCTTAAAGTCCGTAAAGAAAATCAGCCCTTTGCCTTTGGCCCTTATATTGCCATTGCCGGCTGGATTGCCTTTTTATGGGGTGAGCAGATCATGAAAATCTATTTAGGTCAGTAAAGTGAAATTTGTACTCGGTTTAACTGGTGGAATTGGTAGTGGCAAGTCTGCTGCCAGCCAATGGTTTGAAGCTCAAGGGATTGCTGTCGTAGATGCGGATATTGTCGCCCGTGAAGTCGTTGATATCGGTCAACCAACCCTACAGCAGATTCAGCAAGCTTTCGGCGATTGGGTTTTGCTTGAGGATGGTTCATTGAATCGCCGTGCTTTACGTGAACATATTTTCCAGTCTCCTGAAGCACGCAAAACGCTGGAAAATATCACTCACCCTGCTATTCGCACTTCAATTATTCAACAGTTGCATGCAGCACAAAGTCCTTATGCGATTTTAGTTTCTCCTTTATTGTTTGAAACAAATCAGCATGAACTGACACAACATACGTTATTAATTGATGCTGCTATTGAACTGCAAATTCAACGGGCTTCACAGCGTGATGGACAAAATGTGGAGCAAATTCAGAAGATCATTGCCGCACAAATGCCACGTGAACAAAAGTGTGCTATGGCTAATGATATTGTACTGAATGATGGTGAGCTGGAACATCTTTATGCCCATCTCACGCCATTACATGAAAAATATCTTCAAATGGCTGCTCAAAATAATTAATCCAAACCTATTTAAAACTAAAATAAAAAGCAGCCTTGTTAGGACTGCTTTTTTTGTTCTTCCAGTTTTTGACTCAAGCTATCTTGATGCATCAACCAACGCCAAGGCTGTATGGCACCAATTGCCATACCTACTAAACCAGAGACAATCGCGAGACTTAGAGGTTCATCTAGAAGCGGCACAGCCAGTATGGCAGCAATAAATGGTGCGAGAGTCACGATACTACCCGCTTTAAATGCACCTAAACGCTTAATCGCTTCCACATAAGTTAGTGTCGCTACAATCACCACAAAAACACCGTGAAAGAGTACCTGGGAAGCCATTTGCCAAGGTTCAGCAGCATCCAGATGTTTGGGGAAGAATAGCAGATAAATTGGCACATAAACGATGGCTGACCAGATCGCTACACTGGCCATAGAATGCCAGGCAGATAGCTTCCATTGACGTAGCAGTACAGTGAATACACCCCACCACATTGCACTGATGAAAAATAGCAGATCGCCTAATCCCAAGGCCACACCGGACTCTCGGAACATCAGCCAACTCATACTGCCAATCGCAAGCAGCATAATCGCCATACTGATCCAAGTATGTCGGTCAAATCCCTGTTTAAATAACACAAAAGCAGCCACTGCGGTACAAAGTGGAATACAGCCATTTAGAAATACGGCAGCATGAGCTGCAGGTGCATAATGGAAAGCAGTATAAGCAGTCAGGCAATACCCTACCCCGCCAATCATGGCTAAGAGAAAGGATTCCTTACTCCACAAAAAGGCTGTGTCCTTTTTATAAATCAGGACTGGCATCAGAATCAGAAAAGCCAATAGAAAACGTAATCCCACCAGATCCCAGGCACTAATCCCCCACTGGGCACTTAAGCGCGTGCTTAAGGTAAAACCTCCCCAAATACACATGGTAATTAAGACAAAGGCATAACCTTGCGTTCGGGGAGACATAGACTTCTTCTTTAACAGTATTTAGGTAAATAATAAAAAGGACTTAAGCTTGACGCTGACGACAGGCTTCATAAAGAGCCATCCCTGTTGCCACGCTCACATTCAGACTTTGCAGATTTCCTGCCATCGGAATATAAACCGTCTGATCACATTGGCTTTGGGTAATTGGACGCAAACCGGTATCTTCCGCACCCATCACCACGCATACACCTGTACCAGTAAAATCAAATTTCTGGATAGGTAAAGCTTTTTCATCCAGCATCGTACCAACCACACGTACATTAAATTCATCTTTGATTTGACCCAAAGTACGCGCCAGATTGGTCACCTGAATAAACTTCACTTTTTCTGCACCACCCGCTGCCACTTTACGTGCAGTTGGCGTCAGGCTTGCTGAACGGTCACGCGGCACAATCACAGCCGCTACACCCATCGCTGCGGCAGTACGAATACAAGCACCCAGGTTATGTGGATCAGTTACCTGATCGAGTGCTAATAGAAGTATTTGAGAATCTTGCTTCAATAGATCTTCCAGATCCTTTTCATTTAAGGTTGGATGCGGACGAACTGCCGCCACAACGCCTTGGTGAAAAGGCAAACCTGCCAGTTTTTCTAACTTGTCACGACTAGCCTGCTGGACACTAATGCCAAAAGGCTCAGCCAGTTCCAGCACACGTTTCAGGCGCTGATCATCACGGCCTTTCAGGGTAAAAAGAGTCAAGACACGTTCAGGCTCAAGCTCCAGCAGTGATTCTACTGAATGGACGCCATAATAATACTCAGGTTTAGCCATGAACGACCTCGAAAATAAATTGGGAAATAGGCAGCAAAAGAAAAATCCTGCAAAGCCAACTTCACAGGATTCTGTATTAAGCTTAGTTTAACCGATTCAGAACAAAATTTCTTGATCGGTTACAGCTCATCTGTAGGTCTGTTTAGCCTTCAAAATGGCAAACATAGTCCAGCACATCATCAGTTTCAATTTTGAAACGGCTATTGCCTGGCACATAGAAAGACTGACCAGCACGGAACAGTTCTTTTTCTTCGCTGTCAGCGATTTGCACACGGCATTCACCTGAAATGATTTCCATACGCTCAGGCACATGTGTTTCAAAAGTTAATGCATTTTCTGAAGGTAAAATTACCCCTAAGGTTTTTTTAGTGCCATCTTCAAATTGCACCACATGGCTGATGCATAACCCGCCAAAATACACATTCGATTTTTTAAGTACTGATACATGATCAAACTGAGCTGACATGCCATTTCTCCAGATAAAGCATTTTGTAATATTTTGATTGCTGTAGTTTAAATGTGCACCCGCAACTAATCAATCGAAGTTTATCGGACTTGAATGAAATTATTGGGTGCCCCTGCTTGCCTTGATTCCAGCCTGTTTGAATGATTTCGGCAGATCCTGGAAAATGCCGTGATTTTTCCCGCCATTTATAAGCAAAATATATTCCGACCTGATTTAATTTAAATTTCAAGCATGTCAGAAAAATGAAAATATCTTTTGTAACTTCAGTGGCCTGATCTTGGTTCCTGTGACACAACATTCAAATAAGCGTGTATTAATCCCTGAAATTTAAGATAGAATGAAATCGATTTATCCTGATTTATAATAACAGCCGCGTTGCTAGACTGAAGCAACTGACATGCTATTTCATTCAAACTTTTCGCAGCCCGGATGCGTTTATGCTGACACATTTAACTCTGATCAATTTTGCTTTGGCCGAGCATCTTGCTATTGATATTGATAAAGGTTTTAACGTTCTTACTGGTGAAACCGGTGCAGGTAAATCCCTGTTACTGGATGCTCTGTCTGCCTGTCTGGGGGAGCGAACCGATACCAATTATGTGCGTTATGGCACCGAAAAAGCGGATGTAACAGCAACCTTTAGTTATCAGGAAGACAGCCCTGAAGCGAGCTGGTTAAAAGAGCATGAACTGGATGATGAGTCGGGGGAGATTCATTTACGCCGGGTGATCTTTGCCACTGGCCGCAGTAAGGCCTGGATCAATGGTCGTCCCAGTAGTCTGTCTGAACTGAAAGAAATTGGCCGACTACTGGTTCAGCTTTATAGCCAGCATAGTCAGCAGCAACTTCTAGAACCACCTTATCCCAAACACTGGCTGGATCGCTATAGCAATTTTTATGCACCAGCTCAGGAAGTACGTGACGCTTATAGCACCTGGCATAAAAATATTCGCCAGCATCAGGCCGCGCTGGATGCACAAGCAACCCGTAAGCAACGTATGGAAACTCTGGAGCTGCAACTTGAAGAACTGGAAGAAGTCGTCCAGACGGATTATCAGGAAATTGAGCAGGAATTTGACCGCCTTTCACATCATGAAGCCATCATGCAGGATTGTGTCTATAGCCTGAATGGCCTGGATGAAGGTGAACAGAATATTTCGCAGGAACTGGCTTCAATTTTACGCCGTATGGAATCGCATGCCGGTCGTAGCGAGCAGCTTTCCCAGATTTATACCTCTTTACTGAATGCCCAAAGCGAACTCGAAGATGCGACGGCGACCTTACGCCAGTTTATGGATCGGCAAAGCTTTGATCCGGAACGTATGGAAGAACTGAATTCCAAACTGGAAGTGTTTCACCGTTTAGCACGCAAATACCGCACCCAGCCAGAATTGCTGAAAGAAGAATATGAGGCCTGGCAGACTGAACTTGAACAATTGCATCAGCTAGAAGACCCAGAAACTCTGGCTGAACAGGTCGAGGTCTCTTATCAGGAGTTTCTAAGCAAAGCTCAACATCTGGACCAGATTCGCCGTGATGCAGCCGAACCGCTGGCGAAAAAACTGACCGAACAGGTGAAACAGCTTGCCCTACCTGAAGCGCATTTTGAATTTAAATTTGAGCCTTTGGAACATCCATCAAGTGAAGGTTTGAGTTTTATTCAGCTTCTGTTTACTGCCAACAAGGGCATACCAGCACAACCTCTGGCACGCGTGGCTTCAGGCGGTGAATTATCCCGTATCGCCTTGGTGATGCAGGTGATGAATGCAGAAAAAACCGAAGCTGAAGTATTGGTCTTTGATGAAATCGACGTCGGGATCAGTGGCGGAACTGCGGAAATCGTGGGTCGCTTATTGGCTGATCTGGCACAGCATGTACAAATTCTTTGTATTACCCATCAGGCGCAGGTGGCTGCACAGTCCGACCAGCATTTATTAGTGAAAAAACGCCAGACTGATCCGGCCAGCAGTACCATTATTAATTTGGAAGAAAGTGAAATTGTACAGGAACTTGCACGTATGACGGGTGGCGTGGAAATTAATGAAACCACCTTGCAGCATGCACGTCAGTTAAGACAGTTAAAGTTTCAGCAAGCATGAATTATGCTTAATAAAAAATCCCTGACTAGTGCAGGGATTTTTTATGAACAGCTTTTAGTTTAAAACAACTTATAAAAAATTAATAAAAAATAAAGCACTCCGCTTTAAATATAAAATTTAATATTTTCTTCTATTTAGGGCGTGTTGACACTTTTAGCTTAAAAAAATAGCGAAGTAGTAAAATCAAATCACCAAACCCAATTTTACTATTCGCTATGCCTCGTACCATGCTGACAGATCAACACTGGCAAAAGTTGAAAGTTATTCT
>NZ_VPDK01000096.1:0-1019 GCF_013417725.1 Acinetobacter sp. YH12233 | reverse complement strand
CCACTACCGAATAAACCTGCATTTATTGCCTTATCTTGCTCTGCACCATTAGATCCTACTCCTACTGACATGTTAAAAGTTCAAATTACTTTACCCCACTCAAAAGCAGAAATTGGCTTGAAATGGCTGACATCAGAAATACCTGCCTTGGCAGAATTACTCAAGGCACTGGCAACATGATCCGTATTGATGAAATCTGGTTGTCTACTCAGCCCATGGACATGCGTGCAGGTATGGATACGACCATGGCTCAGGTGGTGAGAGCCTTTGGCTACATCAAACCGCATTGTGCTTACCTGTTCTGTAATAAACGTGGCCATCGCATGAAAGTGTTGGTACATGATGGACTGGGCATCTGGCTGTGTGCCAGGCGGCTGGAACAGGGAAAATTCCACTGGGCTAAAGTTCACCAAGGTGAAACCGTGGCCCTCAGCCCGGAACAGTTACAGGCATTAATCCAGGGTTTGCCCTGGCAGCGCATTGGACGACAGCAAGTGGTAACAATGCTCTAAACCAAGCTCGGCTATTCTGCTATTCTCCAAACGTTCTATTTCCTCTGCGTCATGACCTCAGGCATACTGCGGTCATGAATACGCTGCCTGACTTAAGCCAACTGACCCATGAACAACTGCTGGAATTTACCCGGCAGTTGGCGATGCAGCATCAGTCTCTGGCACAATCAAATCAAGAATTAGAAAAATCAAACCAGCAATTGGATGCCAAAGTTCAGCATCTTTCTATTCTCAATCAAAAATACGAGCATGAACTCGCACTATTTAAACAGCACAAATTCGGCAGTAAAAACGAACATCTCACTGCAAAACAAATCCATCTCTGGGATGAAGCGGTCGAAGAAGATATTGCAGCCGTTGATCTGGAACTGGAACGGCTGAATGCAGATAAAACCGATGCAGCGACACACAAAGCCAAAGCAAATAAACCTAAACGTCGACTGCTGCCCGATCATCTACACACCATTCGTATTGAGCATGAACCAGCATCAACCCAATGCAGTTGTG
>NZ_VPDK01000095.1:0-1034 GCF_013417725.1 Acinetobacter sp. YH12233 | reverse complement strand
CATTGCTGTCCCACAATTTTTCACAAGAGGAAGCTCAAATGAGCTTCCTCTTGTTTTATGGGTATTTTATCGGGTGAAAATAAAGCTTTTAAAGTTCTTCTTTCAAACAAATTCACTTGAATTATTCTGAGTAAACGTTGAACTGTCCAACCTGTTTTTCCTAAATGTTGAGCGAAACTCACCAATAAATAGGCGATCATCGCAATCCAGATTTGTGTCTGAATTGCGTTCCTGCTGCGGCCTAGAAACGCTTTTAATTTGAGATTCTGCTTAATCGCCTTAAAGAACAGCTCAACTTTCCAACGATCTTTATAAATCGCCGCAATGGTGGAGGCGGCTAAATGAAAGTTATTGCTGAGAAAGCTAAAGTGCTTGCCACTTTGCTGATCTCTATATTCAATTCTTCTTAACACTGGGGCTTTTCTTTTTAGGGCATGTGCGCTATTCAGCTGAATGGTTTCATCTTTTAGAATACCTTTGGATTCAAGCACTGGATGTTGCTGGATCACCTGATACACAGATTTAGGCCTAAAACGTGTGACAAATCCAATGTTTTGAGCAGTCAGATTTGCATACCATTGGTAATCGACATAGCCTTTATCAAAAACTACAATGCTGCCAGCAGGAAACTGGAATTTGCGGCCTTGTACCATGTCATTTTCTTTGCCATTTTCAACTGCAACAAACTCAGGAATATCATTGCTGTGATTCAATCCTATACTGAGTTTCATGCTGGCTTTTGAGTCGTGAACTTTGGCCCATTCACATAAGGAAAGCGACAGGTCAATATGACTGGCATCCAAGGAATACAAGGGATTCTTAAAGCGAAATTTATGAGCGACTTTTGAGTGGTCATAGTATTTAAGCAACTTGTAAAATAGCTGTTGATACAAGGCAGCAGGCTGCTGCTCATTGATTCGTGCCAGCGTGCTTCGGGGAATAGACTTTGCTCCGAGATGACTTAGCTTTTCCTGTTGGCACTCCAAATTGGATTGAATATCTCTCAGACTTTGCCTACAAGAGAATTGAGACAT
>NZ_VPDK01000094.1:0-1049 GCF_013417725.1 Acinetobacter sp. YH12233 | reverse complement strand
AAGAGTACTTTGATTATCATCTTAAAGAAACTGAATGGCGTTGGATGAGGGAACCTAATGAGTTAGCAACTGAGCTGTGGAACCTCATTAGGTAAAATTAAGTGTAAATCTGCTAGTCTAGAGCCTTTACATTATAAAAATGGCTTAAATCTCAAGGGCAAGCAGCATGGAAACAATCCTCGGTTTATGTATCGGTATCGGCTTGAGTGCAGCCTCTGGTTTCCGTGTTTTTGTGCCTTTGCTGATAATGAGTATTGCCGCATTGATGGGCTGGTTTGAACCGATGACCGGTTTTGAATGGCTGGCCATGCCGGCAGTCTGCCTGGCTTTAGCCATCGCGACCCTCTGTGAAATCGCTGCGTATTATATTCCCTGGGTGGACAATGCCATCGATACAATTGCAACGCCTGCTGCCATACTGGCCGGAACTCTGACCACGATGGCTGCCAGCAGTGGAGAAATGTCCCAGTTTGCAGCTTGGGCCGCAGCGATTATTGTCGGTGGCGGAACAGCAGGGGCCGTGCAACTGAGCAGTGTTGCAGCACGTGGACTATCAACTGCCACTACAGGCGGTGTTGCGAATCCCGTACTCTCAACCGGAGAGTGGATCGGGGCTATTCTGTTATCCATTCTGTCATTGCTTTTGCCAGTGCTAGCTGCCTTGCTGGTTGTAATGCTAGCCATCATGGCAATTCGCTGGATACGTCTAAAAAAGAAAAACAAGCTAGAAAATTCCGCCTTATAAGAATCAGATAAATAAATATTTATCACTCATTCTTAATGAAATATTTGCTTAAAGAAAGGCCCTCATCTTGTTCATTAAATTGCTTGATTTTTATTCAAAAAAGACATAATTTTATTATGGGATTATAAAAGGCATAATTTTTGTATGGTTTTATTTGTGGTTGAACTTTATAAAAACAAGGCTCTAGACTAGCAGATTTACACTTAATTTTACCTAATGAGGTTCCACAGCTCAGTTGCTAACTCATTAGGTTCCCTCATCCAACGCCATTCAGTTTCTTTAAGATGATAATCAAAGTACTCTT
>NZ_VPDK01000093.1:0-1074 GCF_013417725.1 Acinetobacter sp. YH12233 | reverse complement strand
CGCAGATTCAAATCCCAAGTGCAACACATTTGTAGTTAGTTGAAAAAGTTAGGTGTATTCATAGAATCATTAGACTTTTTCAACTCGCAATTGGAAAGCACACAATGAAGAAATACACCCAACTTTCTCAAGATGAAAGATACGAAATTTATGCTACTTTGAAAAGTAAAAGTTCAATCGCTACCCTTGCTCGGGAATTAGGACGTTCACGATCAACCATCTACCGTGAATTAAAAAGAAATACTGGGCAACGTGGATATAGAGCTCAACAGGCAGCTAAATTTGCAAGTCAAAGACGGTACCGTCCTTCATCATCAATGACAGCATTTGCCTTCGCTTATATTGATTATTTGATTGGTTTGGACTGGTCACCCGAACAAATTTCAGGTGCTTTAACACAACGCGGTTGGCTGGATGTACCTTCACATGAGTGGATTTACCAGTACATTTATCAAGATAAATCAAAAGGCGGTAAACTTCATCTACATTTAAGGCATCAGAAGAAATATCGAAAACGCGGTTACAAAAACACGGATCGTAGGGGTCAAATCATTGATAAAACAAGTATTCACTGCCGAGACCAGGTCATTGATCAACGACAACGTTTAGGAGATTTCGAAGGTGACACGGTGATTGGTAAACATCATAAAGGTGCTTTATTGACTCTCGTTGATCGAAAGAGCCTGTATGTACATATTGTTCATTTAGGGCCAACAAGAGCATCCTCTCAAACGATTACTTGTGCATTAGATCGTTTACAAATGAGCCATGCTTATAGTGTGACATTTGATAATGGCAAAGAATTTTCCGAACACAAAAGAATTACTGATGCTGGCATAGAGACGTATTTTGCTGATCCTTACAAGTCTATTCAGCGAGCTAGAAATGAAAATACGAATGGTTTAATCCGTCAATATCTGCCAAAATCATCATCGTTTGATGGCGTGTCAAACGAACAAATAGAGCAGATAGAATTTGCACTCAACCATCGTCCTAGAAAAACACTAGGTTGGTATACACCGAGTGAAGTTATGGCTGGTTTTTATACTGTTGCACTTGCCGCTTGAATCCGCC
>NZ_VPDK01000092.1:0-1098 GCF_013417725.1 Acinetobacter sp. YH12233 | reverse complement strand
GACCTCTCACACAAAGTGAACGCTTTAAGGAAGTTTTTCTGGCTGCCCGCCAAGCACGTCGTCCTCTTATTTTTGGTCAGCTTATTATTTTGGTGGTGTATTTGCCGATTTTTGCTTTAAGTGGTGTAGAAGCAAAACTATTTCATCCGATGGCTTTAACCGTTGTTCTCGCACTGGTGGCAGCTATTATTTTATCGATCACCTTTGTGCCCGCTGCAGTTGCTTTATGGGTTAAAGGGGAGATCAAAGAAACGGAAAGCCGTTGGATGATCTGGCTCAAAACCCGATATCAACAGATATTGGATGGAGCCTATCATTACAAAGCGGTGGTTTTAACTTTTGCCATTTGTCTCCTGGTCATTACGGGTCTGCTCAGCACGAAGATTGGCAGTGAGTTTGCACCCCAGCTGAGTGAAGGTGATTTTGCGGTACAGCAATTACGTTCTCCAAGCACAGGCTTGGAAGAGTCTTTACGTATTCAGGAAAATACCGAAAAGCTTTTACTGAAAAACTTTCCCGAAATTAAAGCTATATTTGCCCGTACCGGGACTGCTGAAGTGGCGACAGATGTGATGCCACCGAATATTTCCGATGGTTATATCATGCTGAAACCACGTGAGGAATGGCCAGATTCAAAAGAAAGCCTAGATGCACTTCGAACCCGTATGGAAGCTTATCTTGCGACAATTCCCGGCAATAACAGTGAGTTTTCTCAGCCTATTGAGCTACGTTTTAATGAACTGATTTCAGGTATACGCAGTGATGTGGGGGTGAAGGTTTTTGGTGATGACATGCAGGTTTTGAATACTGAGGCTGCAAAAATCGCGAAAATCATTCAGCAAGTCGCAGGTAGCAGTGCGGTGAAAGTTGAACAAACTTCGGGTCTGCCTTTACTCAATGTAGAGATTGATAAAGCTTTAGCTGCCCAGTATGGCTTGAGTGTGAAATCTATTCAGGATGTGGTGGCTGCAAGTATTGGTGGACAAAGCGTGGGAGAGATTTTAGAAGGCGATCGTCGTTTTGATTTTGTTATCCGTCTTGGAGAGCAAGACCGTAGTGTCGCATCTGTTTCCCAGTTACCTATTCAGCTTCCAAATG
>NZ_VPDK01000091.1:0-1102 GCF_013417725.1 Acinetobacter sp. YH12233 | reverse complement strand
TAGGACTTACGCATTGACGGATTCAAAAAAGTATTAAAATACTTTATAAAGTATCTGTGATCAGACGAATTAAACATGCTTCTACAGCAACTTGTACATTACCCATTTATATGGGCTTTCTCATGACAGAACCGAACTCTATTAGCTGCACACAACTTGCCGAGACTTATAATATCTCGCATGATAGTGTAAATCGCTTTCTAGAGCGTGAAGACTACACACCTCACGACCTATATCAAGAATCAATTCAACATATTGATAATAATAAACTTATAGTCAGCATTGATGATACTGTTTTAGATAAACCATATAGTCAACATATGGACTTGGTTAGCTATTTTTGGTCAGGCAAACACCACCGATCCGTCAAGGGTATTAATCTCATTACCTTGTATGCGATAGATCAAAATGGTCAAAATATTCCAATTAATTTCCGAATTTATGACAAATCTGAAAGTAAAACCAAGAATGATTACTTTATGGATATGTTAAGTGAAGTACTCAGTTGGGGTGCAAAGATTCAATTTATTACAGGTGATAGTTGGTATTCATCGACTGGAAATCTAAAAACCATAAGAAAACATGGTATTCGATTTATGTTTGGTATCGACTGTAACCGTAAGGTTTCCCCAGAAAAAGGACAATGGTTTCAACTGCGTTTATTGCCAGATTTCCATCAGGGTCAAGTGGTCTGGCTCAAAGATTTTGGCTTTGTACAATTATTTAAGACTCAGTTAAAAGAACAGCAGAGGTTTTATATTGTGCATCAAGATGAAGATGATTTATTGTCCTTTGAGGGTTTTCATGAATTACATTCAAGTCATTGGAAAATAGAGCAATATCACCGGGTGGTTAAACAGGTTTGTCATATTGAAAAGTTTCAAGTAAGACGATCTAAACTGATTTTGAATCATATTTTTTCAGCCTTGATGGCCTACGTTGAGATACAAAAGAACCAGTTTGAGCGGATCTTTGAAAATGTATATCGTTGGCAGAAGAAATTATTTAGACCAGTTATCAAAAACTTCATTGATGACTTTATTCTCGATAAAAATCATCTGCTACCACAGAGAATCTATAAATAATAGTGCGTAAGTCCTAT
>NZ_VPDK01000090.1:0-1140 GCF_013417725.1 Acinetobacter sp. YH12233 | reverse complement strand
ACAAAACCAAAGTTTTTTGGAGAGATGAGTCAACACGAATGCTATCTAGGAATAGAATTTAATCCAAAATATCTTAACGGAATTTCAAATATTTACAACCCAATATAATTTAGTAGTTTCTCTAAAAATAACATAATACACCTTATACGAAATTCTCTTTATTTATCTTTAAATTTCAGTATATTAGATCAAGCCGTTGTGGGGCATAGGGTACCAGAGCGGCTTTTTATTGATTATTTATGTTCCACGCTTAAAATTCGAACAATGTTTCATGATTTTTATAAGTTAAACTAAATTTAGTTGCCAATCCCAATAAGCTATTCACTAACTTGTAAATATCGGTATACCGCCTGACGACTAATCCCAAAAGCTTTTCCTAATGCCATTTTTGATGGATACTTCCCTTCCCTCCATGCTTGTCGTAAAGCTTCAGCTTGGTCAGGCTTTAGTTTATGCACCCGACCTTTGTACTTCCCCTGAGCAGAGGCGAGTTTTATTCCTTCCTTTTGCCGCTCTAAAATGATCTCACGTTCGAACTGTGCAAAAGCACCCATCAATTGCAGCATCAAATTATCCATCGGGGTGGATTCGGCCGTAAAAGTAATATTTTCTTTTACAAACTGGATGGCAATCCCTCGTTTGACCAGTTTATCTACTTCAGTGACCAAATCTTTCAGGCTTCGCGCAAAACGATCCATGGAATGTACAATCACCCTGTCCCCTTCCCGGACATAGTTCAACATTTCCTGAAATTTAGGTCGGTCAGTATTTTTACCTGAAGCACGGTCAACAAAAATCCGGTCGACCTCAATTCCTTCAAGTTGACGTCCAGTGTTTTGCTCGACAGAACTTACCCGGACATACCCTACTTTTTGGCCTTTCACTTTTTCACGCCCCAATTGGATAAAAATGAACAATTTCGTAAATTATAATTCTTTAACACTAAAGTTACATGTTACTTATGATTAAAAATCATTTAAATGATACATAATTTCATGAACTTTCAGATTGTAACTTTAGGGTATACTTTAAAGTTACACAAAACATCTATATGAAGACTAAAGTCCAAATTAGTGTTTATGTTGGTTCAATGTATTACATTTCGTATTTTCTATTTGTAACGTAATTTCAGTAATATTA